>JAFTEG010000137.1 GCA_017453765.1 Selenomonadaceae bacterium | reverse complement strand
GCAGGAAAAAAATATTTTGCATAACTACGGCGTATTCGTTGCCACGTACAAAATTGTGGAGCTTTTCACTTTCAGTATGGCGCAAAAATATTCTTCGGTCGACGAATCGGAAGTTGTCAAGGTTATCACGCAAATTTCAACCAGCATTGACAATTCTACGCCGTACATAAAAAAAATTTCCGCCGAAATGGACAATATCGGCGACACGCTGAAAATAATCTCAACATTTCTGCAGACTTGAAAGAAGGTTTAAAATTTGTATAAATCTGGATTTATCGCGGTTATCGGACGTCCGAACGTCGGCAAGTCGACTCTTATAAATAAAGTTATCGGTCAAAAAATTGCGATTATGTCTGACAAGCCGCAAACTACGCGCAGTCGCATTCAGTGCATTTTGACGCAGGACGACGCGCAGATTATTTTTCTTGATACGCCCGGCATTCACAAGCCGATGTTCAAACTTGGCGAATATATGTTAAAAGCGGCGGAAGGTACTCTGAAAGAAGTCGACGCGATTTTTTTTGTGGTTGACGCTACCGAAAAATTCGGCGGCGGTGAAAAATATATCCTTGAACGCCTTGAATCGGTTACGGCGCCGGTTATATTGGTGATAAATAAAATTGATTTGATTGAACGTGAAAAAGTTTTACCTATTATCGCGTCATACGCCGAGAAGAGAAATTTTGCGGCTACGGTGCCGATAAGTGCGGTGGACGGTACGAACGTCGACACGTTGATTGACGAGGCTAAAAAGTACTTGCCGGAAGGTCCGAAATATTACCCTGCCGATATGGTGACGGATCAGCCGGAACGTTTGATTGTTGCCGAATTAATACGCGAAAAAATTTTGCACGTGACTGAAGACGAAGTGCCGCACTCAATCGCGGTTAACATTGAAGAAGTTACACAGCGCAAAAAGGATATGACGTACATTCGCGCCGTGATTTACGTTGAACGCGATTCGCAGAAGGGAATTTTAATCGGCAAGGGCGGCGAACTTTTGAAAGGCGTAGGAAAAGCTGCGCGTCCCGAAATTGAAATGCTCTTGGGTACAAAGGTGTTTTTGGATTTATGGGTAAAAGTAAAGCGCGGCTGGCGAAATTCCAACGGCGCTATACAAAGTTTCGGTTTAGGTGTTAGCGATTAGTAAAGGGCAATACCGTGATTAAAGAGGAAAAAGAAAAAACCTTAGCCGGAAAACTTTCCGAACAATTTATGAACGGCGTAATAATTTTGGCGCCGGTAGCAATAACGGCGTTTGTCGTAATATGGCTGTTCGATTTCACGGAAGGAAAAATCGGCGCAGTGCTGGAAGATTTTTTTCACGTAAATTTTCCCGGCATGGGATTAATCTCAATCGTACTTTTCATTTGGCTTGTCGGCTTTTTATTCGGCAACCGATTACTGCAGGACGTCATAAAACTTTTTGAATATATCTTGAACAAAATTCCGATCGTGAAATTTATTTACAGCTCGGTCAAACAATTTTCAAAGGCGATACTTGAAACAAATTCGTCCTTTCAAAAAGTCGTACTGGTAAACTATCACGGTGCGCGGGTTATGGGCTTTTTAATGAAAAATGTACCGGCGCCGGTTAAAGAAAAATTGGGCGACGAATACGTTTGCGTGTATATGCCGTGGAGCTTGAATATG
>JAFTEG010000136.1 GCA_017453765.1 Selenomonadaceae bacterium | reverse complement strand
TTTCACGGAGCATTTTGATGAGGAATTGGAAGGCAATTTTAAATTCAATCCCGCCGAATACTTTGCCGAATATAAAAATCTGCGCGGCGACAAAGTTCGTCTCGGCGTTGAAGTCGGTCTCACGAAAACCGCGCGTGAAGTAAATAAAAAGTTTGTCGACTCGGCGGACTTCGATCAAGTTATCGGTTCAATTCATATGCTTGACGGCGAAGACATTTACCACAAGGAATTTTTCTACGGCAAGGATAAATTTTCCGTCTACACAAACTATTTCGGCGTTATGGCGGAGGAAGCGGCGGTTAATGATTTTGACGTACTGGGACACATTGACTACATTTGCCGCGCCGCCACGTATGATGACACGTCGATTGACTACGACACTTTCAAGGCGGATATTGACAAGGTTTTAAAAATCGTAGTCGAACGCGAAAAAGTTTTGGAGCTGAATACGCGTCGCTTGAAAGCTGACGAAATTTTTATGGAGCTTAAGCCGGTTTATGCAAGCTACAAAAAATTCGGCGGCAGGTACGTAACAATCGGTTCAGACGCACACCGCGCAGAAGTTATCGGAGACCACTTCAATGCCGCGTTGAAATTTATTCAGGAGCTTGAATTAACGCCGGTGAATTTTTGCGAACGTAAACTTCAAAAAATTTCGCTTACGTGAAAAAATTTTTAGTGCTACAATTTCTGCAGGCTAATTTTGCGAGGAGGAAATTTTTATGGAGCCGAAAAAGAAGGCAGCACGAGTAGGAATCATTTTTATAGTAATTTTAATCGTAAGCGGCATTGTGCTGATGTATCGCGGCAATGACGCGGTATTTTTGGCGACGGAAAAAAAGGACGCAATTTTAACGGCGGAGCAGATAAAACTTGCCTTCGATTCGGTAGGCGGCAGAATGATTAACGAAGGCGTCAAGGAAGGGCAGGAAGTTAAAGCCGGTGATTTAATCATGGCGCTTGACCCGACCGATACCGATTTGTCGATTGAAAAACTTAAGGCGCAAATTGCACAGTTCGACGCGCAGATTAATTCAATGAACGGCACGATGAATGTAAATTTATTTCGCGCCGACAATGACGAGCAACAATCCTTTCGGCAGATTGACAGCCAACGCGCCGCAGTAAATTCAGCGCAGGCAACTTTGAAAAATTCCGAAATAAATTACAATCGCGCCGTCAACCTTGTGCGTGAAGGCGCCGTAGCACAATCCCAGCTTGACGATGCGACAATGGCTTTAAACGTTGCGCGCGCCAATGTCCAAACGCAGGAGCAGTTACTTGAACGAATGTTGGCAGGCGTCACCGATACAGGCAACACCGATTCATTGAGCTTGCCGACAATCGCGCAGGAACGTGCAGAGGCGAATAACTTGGCGAACGATATCGCGGCGCTTGAGCAACAGAAAAAGGCGCTTGAAGTTCAGCTTAAGGAATTGCAACTTGCAAAGTCCCGCCTTACACTTCACGCGCCGGAGGACGGAAAAATTTTAAGCGTCCTGCAAAAACAAGGCGAAATGATTTCACCCAACGTGCCGGTAGTTTTGCTTGAGACGAAAAGAATTTATTATGACATTTACATTTCAGATACACAGGCGGTAAATCTGCGCGAAGGCGACGAAATTACCTGCACGACCGTAGCTGACGGCAAGCAGGTTAAAGGCAAGATTCGACTTTTGACGCAGGCGCCGGGCTTTGCGGATTTAAAACAGTCACGCGAAAAATCTCAAGCTGACTTATCGGCGTTTCAAGTCAGAATTTATATTGACCCGCAAAGTGACGTAATGCCGGGACAAACTGTCACCGTGAACTTTGATTAGGAGTTAGTGACGTGGGATTTAAAAAATCTTTTTTCAGCGAATTAAAATTTCTCTTCAGCGGTCAAGGTATGCCCTATGAAAAAGTCTGCATAATGGTTGCAATGGTTATCAGCGTGATTTTGTCCGTGATTCTGTCCGGCAACTTTTCAAAGGACGCGCCGGTAGCCGTGATTGATTTGGACACTACCAAGTACAGCCGCGAACTTATTACGAAAATTGACGCGTCGGAATATATGAAAGTCACGGACGTTATCAATATGCCGATGAACCCTGAGGAACTTTTTTACCGCGACAAGGCGGACGCCGTGATTTACCTGCCGCAAGGTCTTGAAAAAAATCGTTATACCGATTCCGCCGCGCCTATCGGCGTTTTTTACGACAACACGAACTCCGCGCAGACTGCCGATATTAAATCAGCACTGCCTACACTAATTGCGATTGACAACGCGCAACATTCCGCGCAAACTTCAAGCGGCGGTTTGACGTTAAATGAACGCGTGCTTTTCAATCCCGCAGGATCAACGTCCAACGCGCAGACGCAGGGATTTTTATTTTTCTTCGGCGCAATGTTTTTCACCTTCGCAACAATCGGCATGATACCGCGCCTTAAACTTAGCAAGCAGTATGAAAAAATTATTTTGGAAGGCACGCCGTGGGATTTAATCGCAAGAATTTTACCTTACGCTCTGTGCTTGACAATTTCATATTTCGTTGGGCTTGCCGTGTTAAGAGTT
>JAFTEG010000014.1 GCA_017453765.1 Selenomonadaceae bacterium | reverse complement strand
TCTGCCGAGCCTGCCGAAAATATCTCCTACCATTAAAATGCGCAAAGAAATTCTCCTTTTTTAGGGAAGAGGGAAGAGGGAAGAGGGATTAGAAATTAAATCTAAAATCTTAATCCTTAATCCTAAATCCTTAATCCTAAATCCTTAATTAATCCCGTTCGCCGATTGATAAATTTTAAGCATATCTTCTTCAAAAAGTTTCTTAGCCGAGCCGCGACTGCCGCCTACTGCAACAGCGCATCGGTGAGCCATTTCTACAAGTTGCGAATCGGTAGGCTCAATGCCCAATTCTTTTAGGGACGTAGGCATTTTTATTTCACGGTAGAAATTTTCCACCGCTTCAATGCCTTTCAATGCAATTTCTTCATCAGAGCCTGCGTCTTCAACCTGCATGACGTTCAGCGCAAATTTTTTAAAACGCGGCAGACAATCTTTGTAAACGTAACGCGCCCAACTTCCCCAAATTGCGGCAAGACCGGCGCCATGTGCAACGCCAAACATTCCGCTTAGTTCGTGTTCAAGGGAGTGACTGGCAAAATCGTTGCCGCCGTTTCCGCAACCTGTCAAGCCGTTATGCGAAAGACTGCTTGCCCACATAATTTCTGCGCGGGATTCGTAGTTAATCGGGTCCGTCACCAAAATTTTTGCGTGGCGCATAACCGTACGCATAAGCCCTTCCGCAATGTTGTCTGTAATTTCCATGTTGCCGCCGTTGGTAAAATATCTTTCCATTGTATGCATCATGATATCTACGCAACCGCAGGCAGTTTGATAGTCCGGCAGGGTGAACGTCAGCTCCGGATTCATTATCGCGAATTTTGGACGAAACAGACTGCTGTGGCAACCGCGCTTTGTATTAGTTTCGTCATTCGTGATAACGGAGCTGTCACTCATTTCACTGCCTGCCGCCGCTATGGTCAAAATTACGCCGATTGGCAGACAAGCCGTCGGCTTGCGCTTATGATCGTACAAATCCCAAACGTCGAAAACTTCCAATTCGGCAAGCGCGCAGGCAATAGCCTTTGAAGAGTCAATGACACTGCCGCCGCCTACCGCTAAAACAAAGTCAATCTGATTCAAGTTGCCGAGACCTACGCCGGTACGAACTTTGCTTAATTGCGGATTGGGTACGACGCCGCCTAATTCGACGTGAAACAATCCCGCATCGTCAAGCGATTTTTTTACGCGGTCAATCAGTCCCGACTTAATTGCACTTTGTCCGCCGTAGTGAAGTAGGACGCGCGAGCCGCCGTAACGTTTAATTAAGTCGGCTACTTTATCTTCCGTGTTTCTGCCGAAAATAATTCTTGTCGGCGTGTAATATTCAAAATTATGAGCCATAAACTTTCGCTCCCTTCGTTTAGGAGTAGATATTAAAATCTGAATTAAATTTAACCTGTAGAACTCACCTTAATCCGTACGAAATCACCTTGCATAAACTACAACTCGTTCCTGTTCGCGGACGCCTACAAGCCGCCCTTCAATCCTAAGTTGCCGGATATTATTTAAACACTGCTCCAAATAATCTTCCTGCGCCATGATATATTCTTCGTCCGGCATTTCGCCTTCACATTCTTCAATCAGATTTTCACCGAAATAATTTTGTGCAAGCTCAGTAAGAAGAGAGAGTTCCCTGCAAGTCAACGTAGACATATCGCGCCGCACGTTTAGAAAACACGTACCGTAGACGCCTTCAACGTCCAATTCAATTTTAGCGCCGCCGAGACCTTCAATGTGGTGAAAAGTTTCGACGGATTCGGCGACGTGGCTTAAAAAATCTTCAAAATCATCTTGCGAAAATTTTCCGTTCAATGCGAAAGAAAGTTCAAGCATATCGCTCTTGGAATCATAAGTGACGGATTGAACTGAAGGATAAACTACCAAGATTGACGCCAATAATCGGCTGGCATCGGGATTCGGCTTTTTCTCTCTCCTAAAAAAATCGAACATGCTTTCAACCTCCTTCACATGGTTAGCTTTTAGGGATTAGCCCTTAATCCTTAATTCTACATTCTTAATCCTTAATTACCTTGCGTAGTCTACAACGCGCGTTTCACGAATAACCGTAGCTTTAATTTGTCCCGGGTAGTCAAGTTCCTTTTCAATACGCTTAACAATATCATGAGCTAAGGTGACGGAGCCTAAATCGTCAACCTTGTCCGGCTTAACCATAATGCGAACTTCGCGCCCTGCCTGAATTGCAAAGCAACGGTCAACGCCTTCAAATGACTCGGCAATTTCCTCAAGTATTTTCAAGCGCTTAAGATACATTTCCAAACTTTCACGCCTTGCACCGGGTCGCGCGGCAGAAACGGCGTCGGCGGCGGCAACCAGTACCGCTTCAACGCTTGTCGCCTCAACGTCACCGTGATGAGAGGCAATGGCGTTTATGAAAACTTTATTTTCGCGATAACGTTTGGCAAGGTCAGCGCCTATTGAGACGTGCGGTCCCTCAACTTCATGGTCAACCGCCTTACCGATATCGTGCAGAAGTCCCGCGCGTTTGGCAAGATTCACGTCAACGCCCAATTCACTCGCCATAATTCCGGCAAGTTTCGCAACTTCGATTGAGTGATTTAAAACATTTTGTCCGTAGCTCGTGCGATATTTCAGCCTGCCCAAAAGTTTAATCAGCTCGGGATGAATACCGTGAACGCCAACTTGGAAGGTGGCCTGCTCGCCGGTTTCTTTCATACGCGCTTCAACTTCTTTTTGCGCTTTCTCCACCATTTCTTCAATGCGCGCAGGGTGTATTCTGCCGTCG
>JAFTEG010000135.1 GCA_017453765.1 Selenomonadaceae bacterium | reverse complement strand
GGCGCGGTTGGCGGCAAGAAATGGGACACGTTGCCGGTACACCTTCGCCCCGAAAAAGCGCTGTTTGGTCTTCGCAAAGGTCTCGGTCTCTTTGCAAATTTGCGCCCCGTCAAAGTCTACACGCCGCTTATTGACGGATCTCCGCTTAAGCCGGAATTGGTTGAAGGCTCGGACCTTTTAATTGTACGCGAATTGGTAGGTGGAATTTATTTCGGCGAACGTTGCGAAAGTGAAATTGTTGACGGCGTTGAAAGTGCGTGGGACACTGAAAAATATTCCGTGCCGGAGATTGAAAGAATTTCTAAACTGGCATTTGAAACGGCTAAACTTCGTCGCGGCAAGCTGACTTCTGTCGATAAAGCCAACGTTTTGGCGTCGTCCAGGCTTTGGCGCCGCGTCGTGAACGAAATGGCAAAAGATTTTTCCGACGTCGAGGTAAATCATCTGTACGTTGATAACGCCGCAATGCAACTTGCCGTAAATCCCAAACAGTTCGACGTTATCGTCACGTCAAATATTTTCGGCGACATTTTGAGTGACGAAGCGGCAGTTATCGGCGGGTCAATCGGTTTAATGCCTTCCGCATCAATCGGCGAACTTACAAGTTTGTATGAACCTATTCACGGCTCCGCGCCGGACATTGCGGGTAAAAATATCGCCAATCCTATGGGCGCAATTTTAAGCGCGGCTATGCTCCTTCGCTACAGCTTGAACAATTCCGCCGCCGCTGACGCAATTGAAAAAGCCGTTGACAAGACTCTTGCCGACGGCTATCGTACTGCTGATATTTTCAAAGAAGGCTTTAACAAAATCGGTACGGACGAATGCACCAAAATTATTTGCGACCGACTTTAATAGGTAATAGAAGGTAAAGCCTACCACCTTTTGCCGTAACCGGTATAAATTTTCTTAGGCTTGGCGCTATCTTCACTTTCTGCCGCACGTGAAACGGCGGGATTAAATTTGGACGCTACAAGACACTTGCAAAAAGTTTTAAACAAATCTGCGCGGTCTGTGAAATTAATTTTATCGTCTAAAGTAATTTTACCGTCTAAATTAATTTTACCGCCTTCCTCCGCAATGTAAGACTTTATTGTCTGAATGGAAATTACGCCGGTACTTTGCAGTTGCGTCAAAATCGCGTAATCGAACGGCGTTTTAAATTTTTTACCTGCCAAAAATTCTTGTACCAATCTGAAAAGCAACGGGTGAAAAGTCGCGCCGCCTTTTTCCGCAATCGGTTCTGCAAATGACTCCGCAACCGGTACGTCCGCCAAATTTAAAACTGTCGATTCAAAAATATTTTTAAAGGGGTCAACACCTTTATCAAGTTGCGGCAACGCTAAGGGGTCGTACTTTGAAAAATAGAATTTACCTAATGAAGGAAAAATTTCTGAACTTGAAAATGTGACGGTTAAATTATTTTCAATAAGGCAATCTTCCTTTTTCTCGGATAATCTCGAAAGACAAATGTAATATTGTTTGTCGGTTTTGAGATTATTTTTTTCTGTCTCCGCGCTGATATTAAAGTCTTGCGGCAAAAAATAAAATTCACCGTCAAGGCGAATGACGCCGGCAGTTAAAAATAAATTTTTGTCGCGAATTAAATAATCCAAACCGCAAATTATTCCGTCGCCGTAGTTTTTGTAAAGTAAAGCGAAAAATTCACGCGGGTACTTGTAAATCTCACGGAGCATTGCGCTTGTCAACATTGCGCCGTGCGGAAAATTCAAAGCCGTATTCGTGAACATAAATTACCTGTCTCCATTAAAGAAAGTTTCGAGTTTGGTATTTTCAAAGGCGTAATACGTCGGCTTCTGCGTCATGAAGTAGCGCTCTTCTTGATTTTGAACTTTCACGCAGTAGACATAAAAACCGTAGCCGTTTTTTGAAGGAATGGTAAAAAGTGCAAAAACGCTCTCGGGATTTTCTTTACCCAAATTAATGGCGCGCAGTTCATTTCGCACATACCTGCCTATGGCGCCGTCTTCGTCGTTGGAGTAGCGCACTATTTTCTTTAAAATTTCATCGGTATTTGTCAGCGTGTCGTGACCTCTTTCAATTTCAAAATCAACCGTATTTTGGCGCTTGCCGTTTTGAGCAATAACCGCGTACCTGACATGGGATGCACTGGAAGAAATTATGTCAACTGTCGGCTCGATTTTATCTGCGCGGCTGTCCAACATCTTAACAGATATATTGTCGGCAACATCGACTTTGCAAACGTCGTAAATCAAATTCGGCGTCATCATTGTAATATGCGGCTTAATCTCGCCGTAGGCGGTATCACGAATATAGTAAATACTGCCGTTAATGCAGGCAAGCTTGAGTTCAATGCTGTCGAAAGAGTCTTTTTTATCTTCGCCGTAGCGCAGATATTTGCCGGGAATAAATTCTTTAAGCAACTCGTTGAAAAGAGTAATTTTGCAGGATTGACCGGAAAGTTTGTAGTGATTGTATTTCAAAAGTTCCTGCTCATCGTTGCTTGTGTCGTAGGCGTAAAGGACATTTTTCAACAGCGCATAAATGTCAGCATACAAAAGGCGGTGAATTTCGTTGTTCGTGACTTCAATGCCGCTCATGGGATTCATAACTTTTTCAAGCTCGCCGTCTTCGCTGCGCCTTATGTACAGATAATATTTATCGTCGTCGGGAATGCCTATCTTTCTGTCTTCGGCATTGGAAAAATTGACTGAAACAAAATCCATGCTGGCGCGGTAAAATTGAACTTTGTACGCCTCCGCCATTTGCCAAAGGTAGTAGAAATTTCTTTTGAGCTGACTTTTTTTATTGAGAAAATTTTCTGCGGCAAATTTAGTCGGTACAAATTTTTCAGCCTTTTCATATTCGGCATCAAATTTTTCATAGCAAAGTTTTCTGTCATCTTCAGGCGGCGTATTTTCAGCGTGATTTTTATCAATTTTGTAAAGCAGGTTAGCTTCATCGTCAATCAGATCTTGCACTGAAACTTTTTCATCAACTGAAACTTTTTCATCGGCTGAAACTTTCTCATCGGCTGAAATTTTTTCATCGGCTGAAACTTTTTCATCGGCTGAAATTTTTTCAGTGTTATTTGACTGTTTCACGTCGATATTTGAGTTCTGCATTTCAGCTTTTAATTTCTGAGCCAACTTAATTTTAAGCAACTGGAAAATTCTAAAGGTGATATTGTTGCCGCCGAAATTGGAATCGCCATTTTCAAAGCGCGTCACGATATCAATTTTTTTGCTGTAGCCCTCCGTGTTCAAAGTATATTCGCAACTTGCCAAATCCGTCGTACCGCCGCCGCAGTCTATGATTAAAACTTTTTGCGCCTTGTCATCGGCGTAATCAGCTTTTTTAATTTTGGCATTTGCTTGGTCGCGAATTTTTTTCTTCATCTGTTCGGCAATGTGATTGTAAATTATCGCAATGCCTTCGTCGATTGACTCGCCTGCACTGAGAACCGTCCTGCCGTCTTTGCCAAACATTTTTGTCATTTCCGCGATAAAGCTGTCTTTGAGTTTAACCGGCGCGGTAAAATGTAATTTTACAAATTTACGCTTAAAGTATTGCTCCGCCAAATTCAAAACGTGTTCAAGGTACGCCTTAATAATTTCACGGTGCGAAATTTTAGTTTTACTTTTATTTCCCTTCTCGTCAATTAAATCTTCTTCGTCGTCAATGCTGTTAATCCAGCGCTTAATCTCGTAGAAAACCGACGCTTTGGGATTGTAGTCTTTTTCAATGACGCGCTTTAAAGCGTCGTAGCCGAAAAGGTACTTGACGTAATTTTCGGTAACGGACTCGACATAAACAACCGTCGGCAACATTTTTCTTATCTGCGGTTCGTCGCCTGTTTCGTCGAGAAATTCTACAATTTCCGGCACGATCTCCTGCTTGTTGTCGACAGAATTTTTTTTGCCGTGAGTTCCCACCGTCGTGTTGCTCGTACCGAAATCTATGCAAAGTGTAGTATCCGATTTTTCCAACGGCTTTAAATCTATTTGAGCCTCCGCCAAATAAACTTCGCCGCCGTAATCTTTTTCATTTTCAAGTTGATCTTTTGCAGACTGCGGGAAAAGCGCAATGTAAAAGGCGGTTCTGTCACGGAAAACGTCATACGCAATATTTTGGGACTGCAGGATAATATGCGTGTAGCCTTCGTGAAATTGCAAATGTCCCGCCGCCACAATCTTTATCGGCATATCTTTCGTGAGAATAGCCGCCGCGCCTTTGTAAATTTCCATGTTTTTCGGAATAATTATATTGAAATTATCCAACAGCTTGACAGGCATTCTTTCAGTCAATACAAACTGCGTGACGTCAATGTCACTGCGTACGGTAAATTTGCAATGCCCCAAAATTCTTTTCAGCGCGTACAAATCAATTTCAAGCGGCTTAGGCGGCGTAGGCGTTATAATTTTATTATCTTCGGTGCCGGGTTCTGTAACTTTTGTGTCAGTATCAGGCGGCGTAGGCGGCTCATTAATTTTTTCGCCGAAATCAAATATGCTTGAAAAAATTAATGCAATATGTTCTTTTTGACAAGATTTAAAAGCATTTGCACGGAATGTGATCGTTTTAATCTTAAGGACGTGCATAAGAAAATCTTTGACCTGTGAATTTTGCATTTTGGGATTTAAAATAAAATCCTGCAATTCCTGCGCAGTTTTTAAAGTCTGCAATTTTTTCAAGTTTTCTTCGTCCAAAACTTTCGCGTCGGCATAACTTTTAAGCTCGTCAATGCTTGTCGTAATTTTTTGCGTCGGGACATAGCTGAAAATTTTTTTAAGAAAATCTTCAACAGAAAGTTTTGCTCCCTTGTACGTTACCGTTACTTCTTCCATTTACTTCACCTCATTTTTTTTCCTCGATTGATTTTAACGCCGTTTTAAATGTTTCCTGCAACTTCGACATGTTATCAATTTTGTAGGCGTCATCGGGACTGCTTGAAACTTTTTTGATAAAGCTTTCTTTGACTTCACTGCCTGCGCCGATAGTGACAATGCGAATACCGGCATCCTTCATTCTTTCGGCGTAATCCAACGTGAAATCTTCGTCAAAAGGCTGACCGTCAGTGACGATTATCACAACTTTGATATTTGAACTTTCGGCTAAATCTTCGTTCGCACAGCGCAAAGCGTCCGCCAAATTTGTACCGCCGCCGGCACTTAAATTTCTCAGCGCATTTTTCAAACGGTTTTTGTCCTGCGTCAAAGGTACCAGCCGCCGCGTATACGTCTCAAAAGTTATAAAGCCCATTTTGTGAATGTCGAAGTTAATCATATCGTTGAAAAGAATTTCACAAGCTTGCGTCGCCTCACGGAGCGGCTCATCGTACATACTGCCGGAAACGTCCAAAAGCAACATAAAATCTATCGGTCTTTGCTTTTTCCGACGTTTCTTTTTATGTTCTTCTTTATCGCCTTTTTTAATCTCAATGATATTTTTGACGCCGCTTTGTTCGTCCTGCGCCTCAACTACCACCGTGCCGCTTATATCGTAGCGGAAAGTGACTTTAATGTTGGGAACTCCCGCCGGTGCAGGCGCAATATTTTCAAGTGAAACATCGCCGTAATATTCGTGCGCGTCGATATCTTCAACGTCCTCCGCGTCAGAACCTGCCTCATAAATGAAAATCGGTACGGTAGTTTGATTATCATCTGTCGTCGTGTAGATTTTGGAAGATTCGCAGGGATATTTTTCACCCTTATTCAAAATCTTCGACAAGATAAGTTTTTTCCCGTCCGGCGAAATAACTTCAATGCCGAGTGAATGTGCAAGGATATCTTCAACTATAGGTTTTGAAATTAAGTTTGGATCGGCAACGATAGCGGCACCGACTACAACAAGAGTATCCAAATTAAGTTGGGAGTCTGCCCGCTTGTTGAAGATTTTTTCAACGTCCGCCTTTACTTTCGGAATGTAGCAACTGCCGCCTGCAAGAATTATCGTGCCAATGTCGCTGACCTTGAATCTGTCACTTTCGGCGATAAACTTTTTTATGCGCGAAATGATTTTGTCGAAAAGCGGCTTGCAGATATTTTCAAAGTCTTCACGCGTCAACTCCGTGTTAAAGTCGTAATTTCGTCCTTTATGAAAGAAAAGGTTAGCTAAGTCTATGGTGTACTCTGTATTTTCACTCAAATCAATTTTGGCAGTTTCCGCCGCCTCACGTATGCGCCCCGTCATTGAGTTGTAGTCGCTTTCAGTGAGACCGGATTTTTTTTGACTTGAAAGGTCTATGCCCAAATCGTCTTGAATTATTCCGATAAAATAATCGTAAAGCATTTTGTCGAAGTCGTCGCCGCCAAGTTTTTTGTCACCGGCAAGGTCAATGGCTCGATAAGTATTATTAGCCCTGTCCGCTTGCAAGACGCTTATGTCGAAGGTACCGCCGCCTAAATCTACCACAAAAATTTTTTCGTTCAATTCAAGTTCGCGTACCGCTGCAACTGCCGCCGCCATAGGCTCGGTGATAATTTGTATGACGTTAAGTCCTGCCGCTACACCGGCTTTTTTTGTTTCGTCTTTTTGATTGCCGGTAAAGTACGCGGGAACGGTTATGACGGCGTTAATTTTTGTGTCCTTCTCTAAATGCAATTTTTCAATTACCTGAGCTTTAACCTCTTTCAAAATTTCCGTCGCAACTTCTGTCGGCGTGAAGGTTAAGCCGCCCACCGTCCATTTCTTTTTCGCGTCCGCCATATATGTTTTTGATGAACGGATTGTATTTTTCGGGTCAAGCACGCCCAACTTTTTGGCTCTCTTGCCGATTACAATATTTTTATCCTTGTCAACATGCAACACGGAAGGGAGCATCTTACTGCCCTTGATTTTTATGATAATCGGCTTTCCCCCGTCCACCTGGCACGCAAGGGTGTTCGTGGTACCTAAATCAATTCCGATAAAAATTTCTTTCATATAACTTCTCACGCTCCATTTAACTTTATTACATCCATTCAGGTAAAGTCGATTTTTTATTTTTCAGCGTCATTATCAGCGGAACGTTTATCAAAATTCATACCTTGCATAGGGCCAATCGTTAAATCGTCGGCAAAATTCCTAGCGGCAGAATCCATTCCTTTACGCTCGGCGTCTGCATTATCAACTATTGTCTGCAATCTTTTATTTTGGAATTTGACTTCTTCCAATTCACTGCTTTTATCTTCTAGCTGCTTTTCAAGTTCTTTATTTTCCCGTGTTAAATCTTGCAACTCTTCTTCCAAATTTCTAATACGCTCTGCGTCGGACGGCGTTGTTTCCTGAATTTCTCTCAGCTCATAAAAATCCCTACGCTCTTCTTCCAAATCGGAGAATTTTGTAACCAATGTGTCGCTGTCCGCTCGAAGTTGCCGTTCCTTTTCTGTAAGAGTATCTTCCCGAATTTTTAGCGCGTCGTTTTTTTGCTGTAAATCATCATAGACATTTTGAAGCAACTTAGTCAATTTTTCATTATGCTCACGGGACTTTTCCAACTCGGCATTGAAAGTTTCAACCTGCGCGGAAAGTTCATCTTCAAACTTTTTTCTCTGCGCGGAAATTTCGGCGTCCTTAGCTTGAATGGTTTCTTCAAGGCGCGTTTCGGCTTGCTTGCGTTCATCAGCTAATTGATTTTTCAACTCTGTAATCGTGTCGGCTTTTTCATTGCACAACGTCTGCGCCTTTTGCATTTTGTCGTAGTAGTGATTTGCAAAATTGTAAATGTGATTCAAAATGTCATGCAAATTTTCAAACGCCTGCTTTTCATCAAAATTTGCGTCCAAAATATCCCCTCCTTAATATTGGTACTTGATACAACTTAATTTTGGTACCTGTTTAAAATATTTTGCAAGTCTCCGCGCAGATTTTCATAGCGGCTCTCGGCATTTGCCAGCTTATTTTCGGTATCTTGTAACGCGATATCTTTTTCATTGGCAGACTGCTGAAGTG
>JAFTEG010000134.1 GCA_017453765.1 Selenomonadaceae bacterium | reverse complement strand
GACATTTTAAGACAAAAAGGACAAGAAAAAACAAGAGAATTTCTAAGCAAATTTTCTTGTCCTTTAAATGCAGATGTTGAAGATTTTATCCGAAATAAAGCAATAACTTTTGCTCTTCAAGGCTTAGCGGCTGTTTGGATTGTTTTTGCCTCTTACAAAGAAAAGTATGTTCCTGTCGGCTATTTTGCTCTTGCCAATAAACATTTCCATATTGACACAGATAAAATGAATAGTAAAAACCGAAGGCAAATACAAAAATTTGGAACTTTTGATATTGGCATAAATAAATACATAGTAAGCGCACCTTTAATTGGTCAGCTAGGAAAAAACTACCATAATGACTATAATAGCTTGATAACAGGCGACGAGCTTTTAGATATTGCTTGCACCACCGTCAAAGAAGCACACTGGCGAATTGGTGGGAGATTAGTCTATTTAGAATGTGAGAACATTCCTTCACTAATAAATTTCTATCAAAGAAATGGTTTTTTCAATTTTGGTCGTCGAAATCTTGATAGAGCAGAAAAAGACAAGCTAAAAGGAGATTATCTAATACAATTCTTTAAAAGTTTACGGGACGAGGAAGAATACTCAACGGAAATTTATCAGTAATCACGCCTTTCGAGGTGCTTTTTTTTAGTTGACGCGGCACGATGCCGTGTTATAATTGGCGCACGGGAGTTTAGTTTAACGGCTAGAATTACGGTCTCCAAAACCGCTGATGAAAGTTCAATTCTTTCAGCTCCTGCCAATTCGGAAAATTTGTAGCCGGTGCTTTTTTTAGTTGACGCGGCGTGGTAAAATATGCGTGATAGAATATCTTTGTTATTATTTTTTGTGTCGGCAATTTCTTTTGCCTGCATATTTTTTACAATCAAAGGCATCACCAGCCTTTCAATAATTATGACAAACGGCACCTACACGGTGCTTTTTTATTTTGGGGGTGTTTAGTTTGAAAGTGTTTTTAAATCCAGGACACTGTCTTGGTCTAGACAGCGGCGCTTGCGGCTACGGCGTTACAGAGGCGGAAACGGCGTTTAAAATCGCGTGCAGGGTTCGTGACTACCTGCTTGCCGTCAACTACGACGTCTACTTGTTTCAGTTCGACGGCTTAGAAGAGATTGTCACCGAATCAAATTTATGGCGATCTGATTTGTTTGTTTCAATCCATTGCAACGCGCTAAATGGTACGGCACGCGGCACCGAAACTTTTTATTGCGGCTCATATGACGGCGAACTATTAGCTCATTGCATTCAGAATCAGATTTTGGCTAAGTTGCCGACGGTTAATCGCGGCGTAAAGGAATATGGTTTTTACGTGATTAAGCATACCGATTGCCCCGCCGTTTTGGTAGAGACCGCCTTCATTGACAACGTCGACGACAACACGCTATTGGTGGAGCGCGAAGACGACTTTGCACGCGCAATAGCACTCGGCATCACCGACTATGTTAAGGATTATGCGTCCTGAATTTGGCGTCTGCGCAAAAATAAATTTACCCCTGCGCTAGTTTGTGCAGGGGGCTTTTTTTATGCCTATTTTTAGTGACCTATTGAAATCGTTATTGATATCACGTCGCCGTTTTCTTTGTACATCACACCGGCGCCGAATTTGCCCTTGCTTTTTGGGTACACTTGCTCCAAAAGTTTACTTGACGCCTTAGCCTCATATGTAATTCCGACTTTTTTTTCTTCAATTTGAACTGTATCACTCGGCAGGAAGTCACGGGGATTTATTCCGCCCAAATAATTATTTTCCGCCAACGGCTGAAGTGTTATTGATATTGCACGGTCGCCGTCAAACATTACCAATATGCCGTCATTGTTGTATCTTACATAATCACTACCATTACCGGAATATGCTTTAAAAGTTTTGCCAAATTCTTCGCGCGTCGCACCGATACTCGGCAAGGCACTTATTTTTGACGGAAGATTATTTTGTTGTTGAGTTGTTACCGGTTGCGGCGGCGTTACATTTGGTTTGTCATTGTCGCCAAAACACGAATTTATTACAAGACATAAGACAAGCAAAACGACCGCGCCCATACAGCCCATTGAAAAATAACGAT
>JAFTEG010000133.1 GCA_017453765.1 Selenomonadaceae bacterium | reverse complement strand
GCGTACGCGCGGACATTACAGTAAGACGACCTGCCTTATAAATTTTTCACTCAAACGCCACAAGGAAGGCGACTTTAACTTAAGGGACGCGGCGGAGCAATTCATTTCCATTCTTCATTCGACCTTGCGCACCGGTGACGCCGTAACTCAAAACGGCAACAATCAATTTTTCGTACTGCTGACCAACACCGACGCCTATTACAACGTGACACGCGCGGTTCAACGTGTTTCCGATAACTGGGACAAAGTGGAAGCCTGCGCGTACTTCACCTTCGACTACGAATGGAAAGTTATGGACAGCTGAATTTTTTGAGCAGAGAATTTTTTGGAGTAGTATTTTGAAACAGTAAATTTTTTTGGTAGTAAATTTTTGGAGTTTAGAATTTTGAACACGCCTGAAATTTCTATACTGATTCCTTTATATAATCGCAGACAATACGCCGAAGATTGCATTAACAGCGCCTTGAATCAGACCTTTCAAAATTTTGAAATTGTCATTCGGGACGATGAATCAACTGACGGCGTTTTTGAGTTTGTAAAAAATCGTTACGCAAAAGAAATTTCCGTCGGCAAGATAAAAATTTTTCGCAATGAAAAAAATTTAGGTGAGGTGTTTACCGTAAGTCGACTTCTGCGCGACGCGACCGGAAAATATTTGACGATACTGCACAATGACGATATTTACTTGCCGCAGGCGCTTCAGCGCCTTTATGACGTTGCCGAAAAAAATTCCGCTGACGTTGTACACTGCACGAACTTTTTAACTTCTGCAAGTGACGGCGTTATTTCTGAGGGTACGCGCCTGCAAAAAATTTCACGCGATAAAAATACCGTCGCGCAGGTTGAAATTATGTCGCCGAATCTTGAGGACAGATTTTTTGAATGGCTGGACGGCGGGACTTTTCAAGATTTGCAGTACAATATTTTTCGGCGCGAATTTATCACGGCTAACAAAATTTTTTTTCACGACGCCTGCTGTGAAAGTTTGCTCTTTACGCTGATTTGGCTTATGCGTGCGAAAGTTTTTGTTAAGATACCCGACGCGCTTTATATTCGGCGTGATTCGCCGTATTCGCAGACCAATGACGCCAACTCCGCAATTTATAAATTTGAAAGGTCAATTCCCCTGCGCCTTAGACTTTTTCGCAGTCTCGACAAATTTATTTCCGAGTGCGATTTTTTAAAAGGCAACGACGAATTTAAATACTACGTGAAGACAAAAATTTTTCTCACGCACGAAAGTTTGAATGACGCGGCGGACATTAAACGCGGCAATAAAAATTACGTGGAGCTGTACAATTCGATTGAGGATACCTTCCGAAAACTTTATGGCAGTGACGCGATTTACTTTGCGCTACTTTTTCATTGGGCGCATCATATGCAATTCCATAAAAATAAAACGCAGACACTTCTGCGCGAATTAATTCATTCTGTCAGCAAAGAAATTTGACGAAATCATAAAGATTTAATGAAAATCTAAAGTTTAATGAAAATCATAAAGGTTAGTAATTAATGCTTTTTACCGAGTTAATAAAAATGGCGGCGCTTTCACTTGTCGCCAACAAATTGCGAACACTTTTGACGACGCTGGGAATAATAATCGGCGTGGCGGCGGTCATTGCAATGGTAAGCGTCGGTCTTGGCGTCAAGAGCAATATGCTTGATTCAATGTCGCGTTTAGGTTCAAACCGGCTTGTAGTAATGTCCGGCAGTTCCAATCGCGGCGGCATACGCGGCGCGGCGGGGTCAGTTACAACTTTGAATTACGATGACGCAATGGCGATTAAGGCGCGCATAAAAAATATTGACTACGTTTCGCCTACCGTGCAAGGTTCCTATCAAGTTGTCTACGGTCATGAAAATTGGAATACGACCGTTGCAGGCGTCATTCCGGAATATTCGGCAATTCAGTCACTGCAACTTCAAAGCGGCATTTTTTTCACCGAGCATGACGTTGAGGTTAGAAATCGCGTTGCGGTTATCGGTCCCACCGTTGCGACGAATCTTTTCGACACGGCAAATCCCGTCGGCAAAAAAATTCGCGTCGGCAATGCGCCGTACACGGTAGTAGGACTTTTGAAAAGCAAGGGTCAATCTACCGGCGGTCAATACCAGGACGACATTGTTTTAATTCCGCTTACCACCGCGCAGGAGCGACTTATCGGCATTACCTACGTGCGAAGTATCGACGTGCAAGTTTCTTCGCAAGACAAAATGGACGAAGTTCAAGCTAACATTGAAAAACTTTTGCGCCAACGTCACCGAATACGCGAAGGCGCGGAGGATGACTTCAGCGTAAGAAATTTAACCGTTATCATGGAAACAATGAGCAGCATGACGACTATGATAACTTTGTTGCTGGGTTCAATCGCGAGCATTTCGCTTATCGTCGGCGGTATCGGCATTATGAATATCATGATGGTAAGCGTCACGGAGAGGACTCGCGAAATTGGAATCAGAAAGGCAATCGGTGCGACGTACAACAGCATTATGTTGCAGTTTTTGATTGAATCGACGATGATCAGCATTCTTGGCGGCATTATCGGCATTTTCATAGGCGTAGGCTTGGCGCTGGGAATTTCAAAATTCGGCGGCTTCACGACGGTTATCAGCAGTCTTAGCATTGCGGTAAGTTTCGGCTTTTCGCTTTTTGTAGGAATTTTTTTCGGAATGTTGCCTGCGCGAAAGGCGGCAAGGTTAGACCCGATTGACGCCCTGCGTTATGAATAGGCTTAAGATTGACGCATTGCGATAGTTTGAAATATTTTTATCGGCGTACTTCAGAAATGGAGACGCCGATTTTTTACATAATGCCGCTGACAAAAATTTATTTTTAACGTCAAGAAATTGCGCTTTTCAATTTTTCGTGATACAATTTTTTTCACGTAACTAAAAAAATTCGATTGGTAAGGATTTATGGAGAATAAGACAAAAATTTTTATCGGCGTACTGGCAATTCTGTTTGTCTGTCTTGTCACTTGGGTAATACGTACGACGCCGACCGAGCCGCCGCCTGAAAATAAAATTGAGCCGCCGACCGTAATGGAGTACGAAGGCAACACGCTGGTTGAAGAAAAAAACGGCGTCAAGATTTGGGAAATTACTTCCGACAAAATTCGTATTGACGCGAATACAAATCTTGCCGAATTTCAAGGTATACACGGCAAATTTTTTCAAGAAGACGGCAAAGTTTTAGAGATGACCGCGATTCAAGGCTACTACGACCAAAATACAAAAAATGTTCACGTTGAAGGCGACGTAGTTTTAAACGACGGCGAAGGCGGCAAACTTACTACCGTTCACCTTGACTGGCTTAGTGATGCCGAAATGTTAATTGCCACTGAAGATGTGAGAATTTCTAAAGAAGATATGAGAGCCTTTGCCGACCGCGCAGAGAGTATGAACGGTTTTCAAAAGTTTTTGCTGAAAGGCAACGCGCGAATTTTAAAAGGCGTTAAAGACGACACCGAAAATCCCGCCGATACTTCTGCAGGTAATTAATTTAAGGAATGTATAGGGATATAGATAAAACAGATATCGAATGGCTAATAACAATAATCGTGATGATTTTGTTGGCGTTTAAAAAGCCCAATGACACAAATAGCAATAAACTTAACTCTAAACGTAAACAACGCAAAAAGCGCAAACGCTGACATAAAATTTGAAGGAGGATTTAAAATGCTGTTCATAAAAAAACACATTTATGATTTAATTCTCGTACTTGTGACAATCTTAATGATAAGTTCTTTGGCTTGGGATTGGAGTAACGTCAAATCATTTATCAGCGGCGGCGTAATTGCCGTTTGTTTGTCATTGAGAGCAATGAGGGCATTGAAGTCATGAAACATTGGAAAAAAATTTTAATCGCCATTTGTGCGGCAACGTGTATCACCAACATTACATTTGCCGAAGAAAACCCCGCGCCTGCCGAATCTGCCGCTACAGCCGAGTCTACTTCTCAAGCCGAATCTACGGCTGAACCTAACTCTAACGCCGAGCCTACTTCTACAGCTGAGTCTAAGCCTAATTCTAATGACAAGCCAATTTCTAAAGACGTTAATGCGCCTTCCGAACTTAAAGCCGATGAAATTGAATATGACATGGAGACGAAACAGGCTAAGGCTACCGGCAAGGTTAATGTCGATCATAAGCCGGAAGGTAAACCCGAAGCGTCACACTTGGAAGCGGACGAAGTTGAATACAATGTCGAAACGCAACAGGCTAAGGCTACCGGCAACGTCTACATTCAGCACCAAAATGAAAATAAAGAGCCGTCACAACTTAACGCGGACGTTGTGGAATATGACATGCAAAGCGGCGTGATGACTGCGGCAGGCAACGTGCTTTTACGTCAAGGCGCGGCGCGTGCTACCGGCAAGCGTGCCATGTACAATTCCAACACGCAGGAGGCGTACTTGCTTGACGAAGTTATAGCGATTCGCGACAACGTGAGAATAACTTGCGACAGGCTTTTAAGCAACGGCGCGGGACATATGCAGGCGGACGGCAATGTTTACGGCGTGCAGACCATTGAACCCGATGCCAAATATCCCGACGGCGACACGCGAACTTTTATGGGAGATCACGTAGATTTTTATCCCAATGAAAAAAATCATGTTGTCATACCCGACGGCGGGCTTTTAACCAGCAGTGACGGCGATTTTACCGCTGACTTTATGGAAGGCTGGCTCGACGATGAATACTACTTCGGTACCGGCAACGCGCACGCCATAAGTCCCCCGCGCGACATGGAGGCAGGCGGTGACAGAATGGAATATTTCGGCAAGGACGGCGGAAAGGCGATTGTCACCGGCAACGCTTGTGCTGTTCAAGAAAATAACACAATGCGCGGTAATCGATTAACGATTTACCTTGCGGACGATAAAAATTTAGCCGTCAAGCCTACGCCGAAAGTTACGGCGCCGAAAGTTGAGGAGTTTGAAGTTTTTCAGCGTTAAAAAGAAGCGGCGGCGTCAAGACCTGCGGACGTTGATAAAAAAACTTCCGACACTAAATCAAAACCTGCGGACGTCGAGGAAAAAATTTCCAACAACGTAAAAACCGGCGAAAAAATTTTTGTTGATGTCGATGAAGATAAAAAAGCGGGAGGGAAAAACGAATAGGGTACAGGTATAAGGTAGTAAAAAATTCTCTTCCCTAATCCCTGTTCCCTAATCCCTAATATGTATATCGAGGCGAAAAAATTAGTTAAAGCATTTAAAAAGCGCGTCGTCGTAAATGAAGTGTCGCTGAAAGTTGAAAAGGGAGAAATTGTCGGCTTACTCGGTCCCAACGGCGCGG
>JAFTEG010000132.1 GCA_017453765.1 Selenomonadaceae bacterium | reverse complement strand
TTTTTAGGATTTACTTTTTCTTTGGCGCAAAGAAAAAGTAACAAAAAGAAACATGTCCGCAGAAGTCGCGTCCGGCGACTTGCGCGGACGGGCGCACGTCCTTGTGCGCCCCGCTATAATTGCGGCGGTTACGTAATTTGCTAAGTACGTAAATTTTAAGTTATTCAACACGCCCTAGTTGCTAGTTACTATCGATCTATCCACTATCGATCTATCGATCTACTCAATCTCTTCAAGTACAATGTTATGGTTTGTGAAAATGCAAATATCAGCCGCGATTGATAAAGCTTCCTTAGCAATTTCCGCCGCCGACATCTCGGTATGTGAAATGAGCGCGCGACCTGCCGCCAATGCGTAAAAGCCGCCGGAGCCTATCGCCGCAACGTCACCGTCCGGCTCTATGACTTCGCCGTTGCCCGACAGCATTAAAATCGTGTCTTTGTCCGCCACAAGCAGTAACGCCTCAAGCCGACGCAAAATTTTATCCGTGCGCCAATCTTTAGCCAACGCTACCGCCGCACGCTGTAAATGTCCGTGACACTCTTCCAGTTTGCCTTCAAACTTTTCAAAAAGCGTAAACGCATCGGCTACCGAGCCTGCAAAACCGGCTATAACTTTGTCATGGTACAGGCGGCGTACTTTTTTAGCCGTCGACTTCATTATCGTGCTTTGTCCGAATGTAACTTGACCGTCACCTGCTATCGCCGTTTTGCCGTTTCGCTTAACCGCCACTATTGTTGTTGCTTCAAACATTTTTTCAACTCCCGTTTTTGCTGTTTCAAACATTTCATCAACTCCATTCTTCTACCGTCACGCAGGAAATTTTATCAAACTGCTTTAACTGCTTGTCATTAGTCAAAAATAAATCGCAACCGCTACAAATCGCCGCCGCCAGTTGGAGAGCGTCCATAGCTTTAAAGTGTCGATACTCTGCGCGGATTTTCGCCGCCTCAATAGCAATATCTTTGCTAATCGGCGAAAGTACAATATAGCTGTCGTATACAAATTTCCAAAACGCTTTTATTTTGGCGTCATTTCGTGTTCTGTAAGGATATATCAAGTACTCCGTAGCGCTGATAATCGAAGACGCGATATATTTTTCATTGTCTATGATGTATGAAATAATTTGCGCCGTTTTTTCTCCGAAATTCGGATCTTTATCAAGAAAATAAATCAGCGGAGTACTGTCCAAAAAAACTTTTTTAAAATCTGTCATCAATACGCAAGTCCTTTACATAGTTATCAACATCTTCAGTCGTCGCAAACATTTTTTCACCAACGCCCATATAATCTTCAAGGTTAAGATTTCTTTCTTTACGCAATTTTGCCAAATACTCGTCAACCGATTCCGTATTTTTGAAAAGATTACCTGCACCGCCGGAATACTTTTTAACCCAAGCGTGAATTTCTTCTTCGCTCATCTTTTTCGGCGTGTATTCGACATCTTCCATAAAAGTCACTATAGCTTCTTGACCTTCCGCCAAGTGTACTTCTTCTTCCGGAACAAATTTTTCACCGTCGTAAATAACTCTTACAGCCTGCATCATTTTAAATCACTCCTTAAAATAAAATCGTCTAACTTCAAAATAAAATCGTCCAACACCGACAAGGCGCGTTCGGCTAATTTTTCCTTGCGATTAGATTTTCTCACGCGCTCTTCAAACGGCGGCAAAAGTCCGAATGTGACATTCATCGGCTGAAAATTTTTCGTCTCCGTCGTAATGTAATTTGCCAATGCGCCGTGACACGTTTCAGGCGGAAAAATTATCGCGTCTAAATCCTTTGCCAATCTTGCCGCGTTAATACCTGCCATTAAACCCGCCGCCGCCGATTCGACGTAACCTTCAACGCCGGTAATTTGCCCCGCGAAAAATATTTTCCGCGCAGATTTAAGCTGAAATGTCGGCAATAAAACTTTCGGCGAATTTATGTAAGTGTTTCTGTGCATGACGCCGTAACGTACGATCTGCGCCGATTCAAGACCCGGTATCATTCTGAAGACGCGCCGTTGTTCGCCCCACGTCAAATGAGTTTGAAAGCCTACCAAATTGTACAAAGTCGCCGCGCCATTGTCTTGTCGCAGTTGCACGACGGCGTAGGGCAATTTCCCTGTACGCGGCTCCTCCAATCCCACCGGTTTCATCGGACCGAAACGCAATGTATCTTCACCGCGTGACGCCAAAACTTCTACCGGCAAGCAGCCTTCAAAGAAAATTTCCTTTTCAAATTCATGCGGCTTAGTTTTTTCGGCGTTAATCAATTCTGCGCGGAAGGTTAAATATTCTTCCCGCGTCATGGGACAGTTAATGTAGGCATTTTCCGAACCGTCACCGAATTCCGCGCCTTTGCCGTAGCGTGACGCCTTGTAAGCCTTGTCGAAGTTTACTGAATCAAGCGTGACTATCGGTGCCGCCGCGTCGTAAAAATAAAATTCGTCGCCGCCGGTAAGCCGCTTAATTTCCTCCGCCAACAAGCCTTCTGTCAAAGGTCCGCTTGCAATTATCAAAATGTCATCGGAATTTAAAATTGATTCTAAGTTCGTAACTTCTTCCTGCACGAAAGTCACGTTGGGAAGGGCTTTAACTTTCTGCGTCACGGTCAAACTAAATTTTTCGCGATCTACGGCAAGCGCGCCGCCTGCAGGAATTTTATTTTCGTCAGCGGCAGAGATTATGACGGAATTTAAGCGCCGCATTTCCTCTTTAAGCACGCCCACCGCGTTGGAAAGTCCCGCCGCACGAAGAGAGTTACTGCAGACAAGTTCGGCGAAATTTTCGGTTTTATGCGCGGGAGTTTGTTTAAGCGGTCGCATTTCGTGCAAAATGACTTCAACGCCGCGATTGGCAACTTGAAAAGCCGCTTCACTGCCGGCAAGTCCCGCGCCGATTATATGTACTTTTTTATTCATATGTTTAGTGATTAGTTAGTAGTTAGTAGTTTTTGATACTTAATCCTGCATCCTTAATCCTTAATTCTTAATCCTTAATCCTTTCTAGCCTCTGCGCGCTTTTTGGCGTCGGCAAGAATTTTATTAATGGGGTGATCCTTTCGCGTAGGACAGCTTTCATTGCCGCAATAAAACATAGGCGCACGGTTTTTAAATCTGCGCGTAAACATCGTGGCGCCGCAAATTTTACACGGCGTAGTTTGCGGCTCGTCCCACGTCTGAAAATCGCAATGCGGATAATGTTCGCAACTGTAAAGTGACCTGCCGCGCCCAAATTCTCTTTTGACAAGGTGTTCGCCGCACTTCGGACACCTATGCTCAAGGTGGTGAACAATCGGTCTTGTATTTTTGCATTCGGGATAATTCGCGCAGGCAAGAAATATGCCGTACCTGCCGCGCTTTACAAGCATGGGACTGCCGCACTTTTCGCAAACTTCTCCGCTGTCAACTTCCGGCTCTTCCTGCGGCTTGGCATCTTCACCGAGTTCAGACATCGCCGAATCAAAATTTTTATTGAAGGCGTTGCAGTAATTTTCAATGACAGATTTTTTTTCGGCGTGACCTTTAGAAATTTCGGCAACCTGCGCGGTAACTTTTTTGTAAGCGTCAACGCTGAAATCTTCGTCAAAAAATCCTTTCAATGCCGATAAGACGCGGCGTCCCAATTCCGTAACCTTAAAAACGCCTTCCTGCGGTTCAATGTACTTTCGCTTAAGCAGGCTGGCAATGCCGATTGAATAAACGTCCGCCCAATCAATGCCGAGACTTTCAAGTTTAATCATCATTGATAAATCGGAGCATTCGGCGGGCGACGAAATTTTTTGCGCGTTGCCAATGCTTGAGTGAATCAATTCGTAAAGTTTGAATTGGTTATCGGTCAAGTACGGCTTGACACTTTCCGGCGTACGATTTTCCGACGCCAATTTAATTTCGCCGCACGGACAGGTTATCAAGCCGCCGTAGCCTTCCTTTTCAAAACTTATGCCTTCAAAAAGTTGTTCGGCAAGCAGGCGCGTCTTTGACGTGGAAAAATTTAAATCTTTCAAGGCAAGTAGCTGCAACTTGGCGTAGGTAAATTTTTCGTCAAGCGTAATTTCGGCGCAGGGTTCAAAGTTATTTATAATATTTAAAAGCATTGCGCGAAACCTGCCGACCTTCGTGCCGCGATAAATTTTGAATGAAAAGTATTCGCCGATTTTGTGACTTACCAGCTTGTCAATAATCTGTTTGGCTTGAAAGGCGTCGGCAAACTTGTCATCAATGGGACGTGCATTTTCCAGCGCGTTTTTAACGGCATCCTTTGTCATCTCTTCAAAGTACATTCTGCAGTTGGAATATTGATTGACGCCGAAAACTTCGCAGTACTGCCGCGCCAAAAATTCTCCGCGCAGATTCGGACTTGTCGCCAAATAAATTCTGCGTGCATTTAATGTTTCGCGTTTCAATG
>JAFTEG010000131.1 GCA_017453765.1 Selenomonadaceae bacterium | reverse complement strand
TACCGTAGGGACTACGGGAAGTAAAGCCTGTATGAGAGGCAGTAAGACTAAGGATAGCAGCCCCGCAGATACTGTAAGCCTAAGGAAGCAGGTATCGTTGATTCAGGAAGCTCCCGCCTCTATAGGCGGGGGTAGTTCACATTACAAAAATGAAATTGGTGATTCGCCCGCTCATCCGGACTACATTACGTTCAACAAAATGGCGACGTGCTTTGATATTTTGGACGACGCCGAACTTGCAATTCAGTTACACGAAGAGGCACTGCGCGGCGTTTATTCAGAAATTGGCGGCGACATTGCGGCTAATGCCAACGGTGCGGCGTTGCGGCTGATTATGCTGGCTAATTTCTTGCGTACTGCCGAAAAAAATAATTTTACCGATAAAGTCGCCGCGCTTAGGCAGGAACTTCAAAAAAGTTTGGACGAATATTTAAATCAAGTTACGTTGGATTCAATGAAGGCGCCTTTTGCCGACAGGCAGGAACTTCTTGGCGACGTTGAAAAAATGTGCCGCGCTATTTTGTTGTAGCGTTGCTTGATAAATTAAAACACTTACCGCCTGCGTGGCGGCTTTTTTATTTTTTGGCGTCAAACCCTTGCAATTTTTGAAGGCTTGATATAAAATTTACACGCACTCCGCAAGGGGTCTGAAACGCAGTGTTTGCAACTCGAACGTTTGCGTATGTAGAGGCGTTTATAAAACCTTGCTCCGGCAGGAGTCTGAAACGAGGTGACCCCAAATGGAGAATGCCGCAATATTATTTGCTATCTTTGGGTTGCTTGTCATTTTGGTTGGTATTTACGTATTTACCGGACATTCAGACATATTCCCGCGTAGATATAGCGTACCGAATGATAAAGCGTATTTAAAATTTTTAGGTAAGAAAATCATTATTGTCGGCAGTATCATCTTGCTTTTAAGTTTAATTTTTGGTTTAGAATAACTTTCTCCGCAAGGAGTCTGAAACGTAAAGCCCCAATGGTGACCAAGTTCTACGGCGTGACCATAGTTTAAAAAAGCTATCTCCGGCAGGAGTCTGAAAAGAAGGTATGAAATGCCGACCGCAATGGAAATTGTGTTGGGTATTCCTGAAAAGGAAAAAATTCACCGTGCAATGGGTTCAATAATGCAAGGCGCGTTAATGGAAATTTTGGACAGCGAAACTACCAAAATGTTGCACGTTGACGGCTTGCGACCCTACAGCCAATATGTTTATTTCGACAAAAATAAAAATCTGCCGATTTGGCGCGTCAATTCGTTAAACGAATGGGTATTTGAAAAAATTTCAAACGCCGTGACACGTCAGCGACAGATTTTTTTAAAGCACAAAAATTATCGCGTGGACTTTTTAAAATGTGATATAATTGCCGCAGAATCTTATGCAGATATTGCGGCGCGTTTTATGAGCGAAATTGCACCGATTTGCAAAGGCGTTGAATTGGAATTTTTGACGACGGCAAGTTTTCGACGTGACGGTCAATACGTAATTTTTCCTGAACTGTACCTGCTGATTCAAAGTCTGATAAATCGCTGGAACAAATTTGCCGAAGGATTTTTAATTGAAGACGACATTTCGCATATGATGTCTACGTTTTGCCGAGTCACTGAATACAACCTGCGGACGCAAATTTTTTTACTTGAACGCCAAAAAATTACCGGCTTTTGCGGCAATATGACTGTCAAGTTTGAAGGCGACCGCGTTGTAAATAATATGTTGGCACTGCTTTTTGAATATGCAAACTACGCGGGAGTAGGAGTTAAGACGGCGTTGGGTATGGGCGCGATGAAAACTAAACTTCAAAAATAAATTAAAAAAACGCCTTCGCAGTGCAAAGACGTTTAAGCCGAAATATTTTTGAAATTTATTCTTCTTCTTCAAATTCGTGATGATGACAGCAATGGTGGTGATGCGGCGGAGGCGGCGGGAACATATTTGGCGTGTGGTAATGAATGAGGTAGTAGCCTTCGCCTTCGCTGAAATAGTGCCGAATGTCGTCGATAATGCAGAATTGACGCGTTTTGGGATAAACCAAAATATCGCCTTCAAAAACTTCTTGATCGTCGGCAACGCGGATTGTAGAGATATGCTCTTTGGTGAACTTGCCGTGAATCAGCGGATCAATAACCTTGCCTTCGCGCAGAAGTACAAATTCGCCGGGCTTAAGTTCGGCGGCGTTTTCAAAGTACTGCATTAAAATCAAGTTGGCGTTTACTTCCATGATAAAACTCCTTTCAAAAAATCTGCGCAAATTATAATTTACAGCCGATAAACAGTCAAACTTATTTTTAAAACGTTATGTAATTGGAGGTCATTTAATGAAATTTAGTTGTGCAAAAAAAGAATTGCTTGAAGTGCTTATGCAAGTATCAAAGGCGATAGCGATTAAGCCGATGTCACCGGTACTTGCGGGAATTTACTTAAACGTCACGGGAGATATTTTGGAAGTGCAAGCAAATAATTATTCGCTTGGCATGTCGGGAAAAATCACCGTGAATGCGCAAGACGACGGCGGCGACGTTGTGGTTATCGGCAGAAAGTTCATTGAAGTTGTAAAAGCGATGCCGGACGATGTGATTTTAATTGCGAAGAATGAAAAGGAAAATTACCTTGAAGTTTCTTCCGGCAGGTCTAACTACTCCATTGCGACGATGAACGCGGAAGATTTTCCGAAAGTTTTGCAACGCGACGCCGAAAGTCATTTTAAAATTCAAGCGTCTGTTTTGAGGAATTTGATAAAACGCACGGTCTTTGCATGCTCCAATGACGAAGGTCACCCGCTTTACACCGGCTGTCTTTTTGAGACGGAAGGCGACAAGATAACTGTTGCGTCTACGAATATGCACCGCCTTTCCGTTGCGAAGGATAACCTTGTGGACGCGACCGACTCATTGAGATTTGTTGTTCCTGCCTACGCACTGCGCACTATTTCTGAAATGTTGCCGGACGACGAAGAAAAATTTATTAAAATCGATTACACCGGCAAAAATGTTGCGTTTAAAATCGGCGAAGTTTTTTTGACGGCACGCATAATTGAAGGCAACTTCCCCGACTACAACAGAGTTATTCCCGCCTCCAGCACGACTTTTGTAGAAATTTTGGTTGAGGAACTTCGTCAAGCGATTGAAAGAATTTCAATCATTTCAAGGGATTCTGCCGACAAAAAAGTTTCATTCGACTTTTCAAAAAACGGCTTGGAAATTTGCGCCGCGTCTTCCGAGATTGGCAGCGGTACCGAACACGTTCACATTGCGTTGGAAGGACCGGAAATAAATATGTCATTCAACTGCGGCTACCTTGCTGACGTGTTGAAAATTTTGAAAAACGGAAATTGCAAAATGGCTCTTAACGGCGCCTTCGATCCCGTCGACATTCGCGAAGGTGATTCAGACGACTACATTTACGTTGTAACGCCTGTTCGTCCGTGATATTAAACCGTAAATTAAATTTGGTGAAAAAATTTTTTTGAACGTTTTAAATCTACTTTCTTTTGGCGCAAAAGAAAGTAGCAAAGAAAACATGGCGCGTATGTTGATCGCCGGGTTGGTCGACAGTTTTAACTTTTACGTACGAACAAGGTTACGGCAAGTCCGACTTGGTAAACCGCAGCGAATACATCCGCGCCGATTTTTTATTTTTTACCGAATTAAAATTTTTGACGCTACAAATTGGTAGCGTCTTTTTTATTGCAATTTTTGAGTTGGTAGACATTAAATTTAAATTGAAATATAATTTTCGCAAAATTTATTTCGGGAGGTATGAATTTGAGTAACGTTAAACTGCTTGATACCGTAACAATAAATCAAATTGCCGCCGGTGAAGTTGTCGAACGTCCCGCGTCCTGCGTCAAGGAGCTCATAGAAAATGCCATTGACGCCGGTGCAACACGCATTGAAATTGAAATTCTTGACGGCGGCAAAGAGCTGATTCGCATAACCGATAACGGCGTTGGTATGACTAAGGGTAACGCCGCGCTTGCCATTCGCCGTCACGCCACAAGCAAACTTTCAAGCGTCGAAGATTTACAAAATATGTTGACGCTGGGTTTTCGCGGTGAAGCTTTACCCAGTATCGCCGCAGTTTCTAAATTTACACTGCTGACACGTACCGCCGATTCCGAACTTGGCACGAAAATTAAAGTTGAAGGCGGTCTCACCTTAGGCGCTTGGGACGTCGGCTGTAAAATCGGTACCACCGTCCTTGTCGAAAAAATTTTTTTCAACGTACCTGCGCGGCTGAAATTTTTAAAGGCTACGCCTACCGAAGGCTCAAGGATTCATGACTTTGTTGTAAAGCTTGCCTTAAGCCGCCCCGATATCGCCTTCGTGATGATAAACGGCGGCAGAAATGTTTTGACCACGCCCGGCAACGGTAAATTGCTTGACGCCTTAGCCGCAGTTTACGGCGCGGAGCTGGCTAATTCCCTGCTTGAAGTAAAACTTTCTTCAGAGACCTTCAACATTACCGGCTACGTAGGCAAACCCAATTTTTTGAACTCTTACCGCAACCGGCAGACGTTCATTGTAAACGGGCGCGTCATTACGCATAAAACCATTTACAAGGCGATTGATGAGGCGTACAAGTCCCTTGTCACGAAAAACGGCTACCCGCTCGTTGTACTGAAAATTGACGTGCCGCCGAATTACATTGACGTCAATTCGCACCCGCAAAAGATTGAAATAAAATTTCAAGATGACGGCGAACTTTACAAAAACGTTTACAGCGCCGTACGTGATGCCATTGAAGAAAAGCGCTCCATTTCCGATTTACGCAAAATTGCCGCGCCGGTTGATAAGCCGCGCTATGAACAGCTTGACCTTGACGCGTATTTTAATGACGGTAGCAATCCTTCTGCAGGCGGTAAAAAATCTGAATTTATCATTGATCCGAAGTCCGACAATCCCGCGTTGACCATTGAACAGCTGCGCGATAAAGTCGGTAAAACTGATGACACGGAGGATAACTTCGACAAAGGCTTTTTTGATGACGACGACTTTTTCAAAGACGATTCGCCTAAAGATGATGACACTTCGCTTAAAGATGAGTTGACGCCTAATAATGACGTGGATGAAAGTTTAACACCGGCTGAAAATTTATCGTCGGCTGAAAATTTATCGTCGGCAGAAAGTTTACCTGCGGCTAATATTACCGAAAAGTCGATTGAAAATTTCCGTCCCATCGGTCAAGTTGATTTATGCTACATTGTCGCGCAGAGTGATTCTGACTTGTACTTAATCGACCAGCACGCGGCGCATGAACGAATTTTATTTGACAGGTTAAGCGCCTACAAAGACAAGATTCCCGCGCAGATTCTTTTGATACAGGAAAATTTAAAATTTGATTCGCGTGAAGCAATGACGATTGAAAATAACCTTGAACTTTTTGAGGAACTCGGCTTTTCTATGGAGCCTGGCGGTGAGAATGAATTTAGATTGCTGTCAACGCCCGCAGATGCCTCTAAAACCGACGCAGGGGCTATGTTAAGGGAAATTATATCAAGCTTGCCGGAAAGTGATTCTAAGGCTGATATAGACGCCGTACGCCGCTCTGAAATTGCCGCCAACATTCGCAGAAATTTTATCGCCGTCGCGTCTTGTAGAGGTGCCATTAAAGCCGGTAAAAAACTTTCGGCGGAGGAAATGGAGATGCTTTTAAATGAGTTAAGCCGCACGCCGCACCCTTACACTTGTCCGCACGGCAGACCGACCATTATAAAATTTTCAAGCAGTGACCTTGCCAAAATGTTTCATAGGAGTTAGGGAAGAGTTAGGAGTTAAGAGTGAAGAGTTAAGAGTTAGGAGGGATGAGTTAAAAGTTAGGAGTTAAGAGGGATTAGAATTTAGGAGCTGCTAAAATGTCAGTTGAAGTAATAATCGGCAGGGCAGGTACCGGCAAAACCTTTGCACTGCTTGAACGTATGAAAAAAATTCTGCGCGAATCACCGTTAAGCACGAAAATAATTTTTTTATTACCGGCTTATCAAACGTACCGCGCGGAACTTGAACTTGCCGCAATGACCGGCGGCGCGATAAATACGGCAATGTGGAGCTTTCAACGCTTTGCACGGCAAATTTTATCTGAAGTCGGCGGCGTCTCTGTACCGCGCATTTCCGATATCGGCAGGCGAATCATTCTGCGAAAAATTTTAAAGCACAACGCCGAAGATTTACTTTACTACCGCAAGGCGGCGGATCAGCGCGGCTTTACTGAAATTTTGGCGCAGGAACTGCAAGAGTTACGCACCTACTCCATCGACGCGGTTAAACTTCGGCAACTTATTGACGCCGATAAAAACCTTGATGACGAGCTGAAAAATAAACTTCACGATATCGCCCTGCTGTCAGAAAAATTCCGCGCTGAAATTGAAAATCGGCAAAATGATGAGAGCGACTTAATCGAAAAGGCGGCGGAGCTTTTAAAAGACGCCGAATCAATCAAGTACGCCGAAATTTTTATCGACGGCTTTATTTTCTTCGACCCGCAACAGCGTAAGCTTGTGAGTGAGATTATCCGTCACGCCAAAAATGTTTATATCGCCCTGCCTATGGACGTGGATTTAAACAGCCGCGAAAACGTTAAGGAACTTGGTATGTTTAATCGCGCTTTTCAGACTTTTAAAACCATTCGCGACTTTGCAGAAAAAGTTCACGTCGAATTTAAAATCACCCGCCTTTCTTCGCCGCGCAGGTTTGAAAGTGCTGAGTTAAAGTATGTCGAGCAAAATTTATTTTCGCGCAGTTACAAAAAATTCGGCGGCAAGTGTGAAAATTTAAAAGTGGTTGAAACAGTCAACAAGCGCGTGGAAGTTGAGGCGGCGGCACG
>JAFTEG010000130.1 GCA_017453765.1 Selenomonadaceae bacterium | reverse complement strand
TTTTTTATGAACTTCAGGATCAAAGCCGTACTTGTCAATTAAAAGCGCCGAAGTCTCAGCCCAAACGCCGCGTGCCGCTTGAACAACTTCTTCGTCCTTCATTGCGGTGGAGATATCTTTAATGCCGCGCTTGTACGCAAGGTAAGCAATGGACGCGTGACCGGTGTTGACGGTGAAAAGTTTGCGTTCAATGTACGCGTTAAGGTCGTCAACCAGCGTCATGCCTTTAATTTCGGGAAGTTCGCCGACAACGCCTTTTTTGTCAACGTCCCACTCGGCGTAGGCTTCAACCTTGACCAAAAGTTTTTCGTCATTTTTCTGCGCGGGTACGATTCTGTCAACTGCGGCATCGGGAAAACCGATTAACTTTGCAACTTCCGGCTTGATATCGTCGGCAAGATTTTCATAGACAAAATTTTTCAGCACGGTGGAGCCGCCAACCATATTTTCACAGGCGATAATGTTTAACGGCGTCTTGTTAGTGGCAATGCGTTTCGTTAAACCCTTTGCAATGTTCGGCGCAATAAATTTTAAAATGTTCGGACCGATAGCCGTAGTGACGATATCGGCGTCAACAATCGCGTCAAGCAGTGCGTCAAGATTTTCATTGCTGTTAATTGCGCTGACGTTGTCGACTTGAATTTTTGTATCTTCACCGAAAATTTGAACGTTGTACTTGCCAAGCGTGTTAATGTCATCTACCAAAGGTGCGGCAACGTCAACAAAAGTCACGTGATAGCCTGCCTTCGACAAAAGCAAACCTATAAAGCCGCGTCCGATATTGCCAGCGCCGAAATGTACCGCTTTCTTCATCAAAATTCCTCCAATCCTTCAAACTTGCCAATTCAATAACTCTAAAATAAAATATCCAAAAAGGAGTTGAAATTAATGGATAATCAAAATAAGAATGACACCGACAAGGCGATTATCAAGCTGGGAAATATTTTTAAAGTTTTCGCTTTAATCGTCACCATTTTAATAATCGCCCTTGCCGTTTATCTGGCGTCAAACGCGGAGCCTAAATTTAGTTCCAATACTTTTGAAATCAATCATTACGCATTACGCACTACGCATTACGCATTGACTTTTATCCTTTAGTGAACATATCAAACAGTACCTGCGGGTCTTTCGTCTTGTAAGCTTTCTCCAAATCCTCATCGCTGTAATCCATTGTAATGGTGGCGAGGTTTTGAATAATTACAAGGTGGTCATCGCCTTTACCGGCAATACCTACGATTAAGTGAGCAACGTTGCCGTCATTAAATTCTACGCCGTCGGGATATTGCATTACAACGATACCGGTTTTAATGACGTGCTGTTTAACGGCGTTTTCACCGTGCGGAATTGCAATACCCTTGCCAATGTAGGTTGAAATATCACGTTCACGCGCCAACATACCTTCAATGTACGGTTTGCCTACGTAGCCGCTGTTAAAGAGAAGTTCGCCCGCCGCCTTAATAGCCTCTTCCTTCGTGACACTCTTCAAGCCGACTTTGACGTTTTCTTTCAGCAGTACTCCTTCTTTAAGCGTTGAACCGCCGCCGGATTCTTCTGCAGGAGCTTCAGACGCCGTGACGCCGCCGCCTTGCAATCTTTCACTGATAATGTCGTAAACGTTATTGTTTGTGAAGTCTTTAACCCAAATGTGTTCAGCCTGCGGAGAGTCTGCGCTGGCACGTTCGGCAAGTTTTTCATGCGAAACAACAATCTGCGCGTCCTTCGGAATGTTACCGATAGCAAAGTTTTTAACGGTAATATT
>JAFTEG010000129.1 GCA_017453765.1 Selenomonadaceae bacterium | reverse complement strand
GTCGGCGAATTTGTAAAAAATATAAAAATAGGTATTAAAAGCTGACGGCTAACCGCTAATAAATTTTTAACTTTTGCGTAAAATTATAGTAGAATGTTAATTAACCGATAATAAATTTGTACAAATTTTTTCAGGAGATGAAAATTTATGGCGACGGCGCAAAATGTTATAAAAGATTTTACGAAGATATTGGACAGCACGTCTTCAAAGGGAACGGCGGCGCTTGACGAGGCAGTTAAAGGCGTCTCAAAATTTAGCAGCTGGTCTGAACTCACTCAAACTATGGCGAAAGACTGTAAAGCGTACAACGGCGACTACACCGGCTTTTTGAAGGATATGTGCGACATTGTATTGGACAACGACGACACCGGCGCTATAACCGGCTCGGACGCAGGCAGCGGCGTTACAAGAACTGCGGAAAGCGTTGTCCCCGAATCAGGTTCCATTACCTACCCTTCGTCCAACGAATTTACAATTCAAGGTTTAAAAGTCACGGTGCCGGAACTTGACACGCTTACCGACAGCCAAAAATTTATTGTAGGCGCGCTTTATACGTGGTGGATTGATTCTTCGCTGACTTTGATAAATGATTCTTTCGGCGTGAACTTCAATGAAGCCGGTACGACCGTCAATGAAATGGACGTGACATTTTACAACAGCGAAGACGGCAGAATGGCGGTTGTATCCTACAGCACGTCGCAGAAATGCACCGAACTTCATATGAAAATTAACATGAACTACTACAACAGTATCGACACGTCCGATCCCAACGGCTCCGGCGGTACAAGCGCGTTGACATACCTTGACAGGACCATTGCTCATGAAATGGTTCACGCGGTTATGGCGGCGAATTACGACTACTACAACGACTATCCCGTAGTTTTCAAAGAAGGTTCGGCGGAACTGGTTCACGGCATTGATGACAAGCGCCGCGACAGGATACAAAATTTGGCGTCCAATTCCACGTCATTGCAAACGGCATTCAGCGGCAGTGGTACGAACACTTACGCGGCAGGTTACATGGCACTTAGGTACTTGGCAAAGCAGGCGGCGGAAGGCAGAGACCCTTCAACCGAAGTCAACCCCGATTCTTCAAGCGATTCAACTTCCGATACCGATACTTCCACTTCTACCACTACTGACACGTCAACTTCAACTACCACGACGCCTTCAACCGTTGAAGGCAGTGCGACTTTCAGCAGTGACGGCAGAACTTTAACCGTAAACGGCGACTTCACGGAAGACATTTGGCTGGGCGAAAGAAACCTTATCAAAAACAGAGCAAGTGACTACGCCAATTCAAACACGTTGACCATTGACGCCACGCAACTCACTGGCAGTATCATTTTGGCGGGTAACAGCAATGACAACACGATAACGGCAGGTTCAAACGGTACAAGCGTATGGGGCGGCTCCGGCGGCAACGATATTTTAATCGGCGGCGATTCGCGCGATATGTTTTGGTATTCAAAAGGCGGCGGCAATGACGAGGTACGCAATTTCACGACCGGCACTTCCGATTCAAGCGACGTTTTGACGATTATGGACGGCTTTAACGTCAACCGCGCAGGTAACGACCTTTCCATACTTTCAGAAGACGGCGGCACTATGTCTGTTGCTCTTGACAGCAGTAATATCAACAACTCGGTTCAATACACCAATACCGGCAGAAATGCTATCGGCGTTAAAATCGGCAACACGGACAGCGGCAACAATTTCACATACGAAAAAAATTCTTACTATCTCGGCGGCAACAATGACGACACGCTTTCAATTTACGATTCGGCAGGCTGGTCAACCGTTTTTCTTACCGACGGGCATTTCATAAACATTAACGCTATCGACGCCGCAAATTCTACCGCGCAGAATGTTTTGGCGGGAAATCACCTTGACAACAGAATTATTGCCGGAAGTAACAATACCAGTATGTGGGGCTCTGAAGGCGGCTCTAACGACACGTTGACAGGCGGCGCGGGTGAAGATATGTTTTGGTACGGCTTAGGCGAAGGCAATGACGTTATCAACAATGCCAATAGTGCCGACAGCGTGAATTTGTACAACATTAACTTAGGCGACATTGCGTCTTTTGAAGATTTTCAAAGCGGCGTGAAACTCAACTTCACGGCAGGCAGTCTCACGATAAACGGCACGGATACGCCTAAGGTTATGCTTGCCGACGGCAGCAGTTATCGCTACGACCGCAACTCGGCGACGTGGACGAATTAAGAATTAAGGATTAAGGATTAAGAATTAAGCAGGTAGAGGGTAGGAATTAAACCTTAAACCCTAAACTCTCTTCCCTCTTCCCTAATCCCTATTCCCTAACCTTGACAAACAAAGTACCAATGCTTAAAATAAAAATTGGAATTTTTCCACCGCATTGCTTATGGCATTAATTGCGGCACGGAATTTTTTTTTGTCAGAAATTAAAATGAAGGGAACACCTTGTAATGGTAAAAAATGACGGCATCAGAAATTTGGCAATAATAGCTCACGTAGATCACGGCAAAACTTCACTGATTGACGCGCTTTTAAAACAGGCGCGCGTGTTTCGTGAAAATGAACAAGTAGCAGATAGAGTAATGGATTCAAATGACTTGGAGCGCGAACGCGGCATTACAATTCTGTCCAAAAACACCGCGATATTTTATAACGGCGTTAAAATAAATATTATCGACACGCCCGGACATTCCGATTTTTCCGGCGAAGTCGAGCGCGTACTCAATATGGCGGACGGCGTACTTTTGCTTGTCGACGCATTTGAAGGCGTTATGTCACAAACGCGCTACGTCCTGCGTAAAGCCCTTGAACACAAGCTTAAACCCATTGTCGTCATAAATAAAATTGACCGTCCCGACGCACGCATTGATGAAGTTAATGACGAGATTTTAGAATTATTTATGGAACTCGGCGCAGATGATGAGCAGTTGGATTTTCCCGTCATTTACACTTCCGCAAAAATCGGCATTGCAAAAAAATCTATGGACGATAACACGAAGGATTTAAAAGCGTTGCTTGATACCATTTTGGAAGAAATTCCTTCGCCGGAAGGTGAACCGGATGAACCTTTGCAAATGGTTGTTACCACGCTTGAGGCTAATGAATACGTAGGCAAGCTGGCTATCGGCAGAATACATCGCGGCAAGATTAAAGCCGGTGAAGTTGTCGCGCTGATTAGTGAACACGAAACCAAAAAGGCTAAGGTCGGCAAGGTTTACACCTACGACGGATTGAACCGCGTTGAAGTGGACGAAGCGTCAATGGGCGAAATTGTAGCACTTACCGGCTTAGGTGACGTGTCAATAGGCGATACCATTGCTGACGTTGAAAAACCTGAAGCGTTGCCGGGTATTCGCGTTGATGAACCTACGTTAAGCGTGACTTTCGGCGTCAACACAAGTCCCTTTGCAGGGCGTGAAGGGCAATTCGTAACAAGCCGCCATATTCGTGACAGACTTTTCAAAGAGGCGCAGACGAACGTTGCCTTGCGTGTTGAGGAAACGGATTCGGCGGACGTCTTCAAAGTCAGCGGGCGCGGCGAATTGCACCTTTCCATTTTGATTGAAACAATGCGTCGTGAAGGTTACGAAATGCAGGTTGGCAAGCCGGAGGTTGTCTATAAAATTATTGACGGCAAAAAGCTTGAACCGATTGAAAGCTTGACAGTCGAAGTGCCGCAGGAATTTATGGGTACGGTTATGGAAATTCTCGGCAGGCGTAAAGCTGAAATGGTTGATATGTCGGAAGTTGCTGGATATATGCGAATAAACTTTTTAATACCTGCGCGCGGCTTAATCGGTTTTCGCTCGGAACTTTTAACAAGCACGAAGGGCAACGGCATTATGCACCACGTCTTTCACAGCTACGCGCCGTACAAAGGCGATATCGCGGGACGTAATCGCGGCAGTTTGGTGGCGTTTGAAGAGGGACTTACAACGGGCTACGGCATTTTCAACCTGCAGGACAGAGGGATAATGTTCATTGAGCCGAATCAGAAAGTTTATGAAGGTATGATTGTCGGCGAAAATTCCCGCGAAATGGACATTGACATAAATCCCTGCAAGCAAAAGCACGTTACCAATATGCGCTCGTCCGCGTCCGATGAGGCGATAAGACTTGTGCCGCCGAAGGTGATGAGTCTTGAACAGGCGCTGGAATATATTAACGACGATGAACTTGTAGAAGTCACGCCGTCAAGTATTCGCCTGCGTAAAGCCGTGCTTGACAGAGTGACGCGCGGCAGAGCGGCTAAGAATGCGCGGAAGTGAGCTTAGAGATACTCTTAACTCTTAACTCCTCACTCTTAACTCCTCACTCTTCACTCTTAACTCTTAACTAAAATGGATATCACACTGGGACAATTTTTTCCCGAAGACTCGGTAATACATAAACTCGACCCGCGTACAAAAATAATTTCACTCTTCGCATTGATGATAGTGATATTCTGCGCGGACGGCGCGGCGGCGTACACATTTTTAAGTGCCGTTACCTGCGCCGTAATTTTTATTTCCAAAATTCCGTTCGTCACAGTTTTAAAATCTATCAAGCCGGTAATAATAATTGTCGCGTTTACATTTTTAATTCACCTTTTCACGCATGACGGTGAAGTTTTGGCGGAGCTGGGAACATTTAAAATCACGGACGAAGGCGTAAAGTTCGGCGTGCTTATCAGCCTGCGATTAATACTGCTGATAGCGTTATCAAGTCTGCTGACCTTCACAACGTCGCCGATACAACTTACCGACGCGCTTGAAAAACTTTTGGCGCCGCTGAAAAAAATCGGCGTACCGGCTCACGAATTTGCAATGATGATGACCATTGCGCTAAGATTCATTCCGACGCTGATTGAGGAGCTTGACAAAATTATTAAGGCGCAAAAGTCACGCGGCGCAGATTTTGACGAAGGCAATATCGTTCAAAGGCTGAAAAATTTCGTACCGGTATTGGTGCCACTTTTTTTGTCAAGTTTTCGCCGCGCAGATGAATTGGCGCTTGCAATGGAGGCGCGGTGCTATCGCGGCGGTGAAGGCAGGACGCATTTTCGGCAGTTAAAATTTCAACGCGCAGATTTTTTCGCGGCGTTAATTGTCACGGCGATTGTAATTTTTACGATATTTCTATCGTCTACCGGCTAATCGCTAAAATCTGTTTACGTTTAACATAAAAATATGTATAATTCCGCTGTCAAAGTGGAATTTTTTTTTTGTAAACTTTTTTAAGGGGGAATGCACTTTGAGTGAGACGCAGGAAAAAGTTTTTGAACGTGACGACAAAAATTATTTGCCGGTATTCAATCGCTACAAGATAGTTTTGGATCACGGCGAGGGCGCTTATGTTTACGATATCAACGGCAAAAAATATGTAGACTTTCTTGCAGGTATCGCGGTAAATGTCTTAGGTCACGCCTACCCGCCGCTGGTTGACGCCGTGTCTAAACAGGCGGCGAAATTAATTCATACGTCGAATTTGTACTACACCGAGCCGCAAGCCGCCGCCGCTGAAAAGCTTGTGAAGTTGTCGGGACTTGACCGCGCATTTTTCGCCAACTCCGGCGCAGAAGCTAATGAAGGCGCCATTAAAATTGCACGTAAGTTTGCGCATAAAATTGACGCCGAAAAATCTCAAATTATCACGGCGTGGGACAGCTTTCACGGCAGGACGCTTGCAACACTTACTGCGACGGGTCAGCCGAAATATCACAAAGGCTTTGAACCGTTGCCCGGCGCGTTTGACTACGTGAAGTACAACGACATTGCCGACCTTGAATCCAAAATTAGCGACAAAACCTGCGCGGTTATGTTGGAAACAATTCAAGGCGAAGGCGGCGTTTATCCGCCGAAAGATGATTATTTGAAAAAAGTTCGCGCACTCTGCGACAAGCACGGCGCACTTTTGATTTTGGACGAAATTCAATGCGGCATGGGACGCACGGGAAAATTTTTTGCGTATGAAAAGTACGGCGTTAAACCGGACATTGTGACGCTTGCTAAGGGCTTGGCAGGCGGCGTACCTATCGGCGCGTTTATCTGCACGGAAAAAGTTGCAAAGGCTTTTCACGCGGGAGATCACGGCACGACGTTTGGCGGAAATCCTCTTGCCTGCGCGGCGGCTAACGTTGTACTTGATACGATACCGAATGAAAAATTTTTGTCGCACGTTGAAGAAGTCGGAGCGTACTTTAAAAATAAACTGATTGAACTGCAAAAAAAATATCCCGCGCAGATTAGTGAAGTGCGCGGCGAAGGCTTGATACTCGGCTTGCAACTTTCCAATTCCAAATTAAGCGGCGTTGAAATTGTAAATGAGTGTATGAAACGCGGCGCGATTATTAATTGCACGGCAGGCACGGTGTTGCGGTTTGTACCGCCGCTGATTATTGATACCGCGCAGGTTGACGAAGTTGTAAATATTTTGGAGTTAGTAATTAGTGAAGAGTGAGGAGGGAAGAGTAATTAACTCCTAACTCCTAACTCCTAACTCTTAACTAAAAGGAGAAATTAAAATGTTTTTAAGCGGCAGAGATATACTTTCAATTCACGATTTGGACCCTGAAGAAGTTAATAGCCTTTTAGACTTCGCGCAGGATTTAAAATCTGACTATATTCACGGTGGTTTTACACCGGATTTTTTGAAGGGTCAAACGCTGGGAATGATTTTTGAAAAATCCTCAACGCGTACGCGTGTTTCATTTGAAGTGGGAATGTACCAACTCGGCGGCACGGCGCTGTTTTTGTCGAATAGAGATTTGCAGTTGGGACGCGGCGAACCGATTAAAGACACTGCGCGCGTCTTGTCACGGTATTTAAACGGCATAATGATTCGTACCTTTGGACACGACAGACTGGTTGAGTTTGCAAAGTACGCAAGCATACCGATTATCAACGGCTTGAGCGACCTTTTGCACCCTTGCCAAGTGCTGACGGACCTTTTGACAATTCGCGAATTTAAAGGCAAGCACTTGCACAATTTGAAAATGGCGTACGTAGGCGACGGCAACAACATGGCTAATTCGTACCTTTACGGCGCGGCGAAAGTCGGAATGACGCTGACCGTTGCGACGCCGAAAAGTTACAAGCCAAATGCTAAAGTTCTGCGTCAATCTGCCGCCGATGCAAAGTTGACCGGCGCCAAGTTGAATTGGACGGAAGACCCGATAGAGGCGGTAAAAGACGCGGATATAGTTGCGACGGACACATGGGCAAGTATGGGGCAGGAAGATGAACACGAGGCGCGTAAAAAAATTTTTGCGCCGTACCAAGTCAACAAGGAGCTTTTAAGTCACGCCGACAAAAGAGTTATCGTGATGCACTGTCTGCCTGCGTATCGCGGCGAAGAAATTACAGAAGATGTTTTCGAGGATAATGCGGAAATTATCTTTGAAGAGGCGGAAAATCGTCTGCATATGCAAAAGGCAATTCTGTCGGCAGTCATGGGGTAGAGTTTAATTAAGGATTAAGGATTAAGAATTAAAAAGAGGAGCGGCATTAACCAGCGTCGATTCGTAACATTAACTCTACCGTAACGGGTAATCGCGGCAGTTGCGCATAAATTATCAGTAGGTAAAACGTGGACGCACTTAATGCCGCTATGTTTCTTTTGTTACTTTTCTTTGCGCCAAAGAAAAGTAAGTTCAAACCGCCAAAGAAAAGTAAAACCAACCGCCAAAGAAAAGTAAAGCCTAAAAACCTCAGCAATTTATGAAAATTTGAATTAGTCAATACGCCCTAATCCCTGTTCACTAAAGAGCAGGGAAGTTTTTTTAATGCAACAAAAAGGGTATTTTCAAAACGTAGGGAATATATAGACGGCGGAGGTAAAATCGTGGACTACTTGCAATTCAGCGAGTGCGTAAACCTTGTAGAAAGCTATCTAAAGATAGACGAAGTCATTGCAAGGCACGCCAATTTAAAAAAGATCGGCGAATACTACCGTTGCCGTTGTCTTTTTCATGACGATAACGGCGAATCTTTGATTGTAAATCCCGAAACCGGAACCTTTTATTGTCCCGTCTGTCATGCGGGCGGCAACGCATTGAAATTTTTGGCTATGGCGGAAAAAATCAGCTTATTTGAAGAGATTGAACGTCAAGCAAAAATTTTTAGATTAGAACTTTATCCCAAAAAAGTCGGCTTTGATGAGGCAAGATTTGAAGCTAAAAAAAGAGAAATCGCAGAAATCTACGAGTACGCCAAAGATTTTTATTACGAAATTTTGACAGACTCTCAAGAAGGCGCCGTCTGCAGGAAATATTTGGAATCACGTGGAATAAGCAATTTTGCAATTGAAAAATTTAATTTGGGCTTTGTTGCAAAAGCAGATAAAAAATTAACACGTTTTTTATACGAATACAATTTTAACGTCGGAATGATTCTTGAGTCGGGCTTAGTAGTACGTATCGAAAAACTTTTTGATGACAAATTTCAAAACTGCATTGTCTTTCCATTTTCAGATCCAATAAACGACACGACTATTTTAATAGGGCGAGTTTTTGATTTTGATAAAAAGGTTTTCTATGAATCGGAAGGCGTAACGTCAAAGTACATTTATCCCGATGAAAATTCCGCATTCAACAGCCAAAAATTAATCTTCGGACTAAATGCTGCCAAAAAGTCTTGTGAACAAAAGGACACCGTGATAGTGGTAGAAGATTGTTTGGACGCGGTGATATTAAGCAGCGCAGGGATTGAAAACGTTGTCGCGGTACCGGAAAAAAATCTTGATTCGGAAATTGCAAAATATCTGACAAAGTACGTCAAGCATATAATTTTTTGCCTGAAAAACGGTGAGAAATTAGAACTTGACGAAGAAATATTAAAAGCAGTTGCAACCGGCACAGGTAATATATTTGTTGCGGCGCTTTCTGAAAGTCCTGCCAAATACCTTGAGGAACACGGAAAAGACGCATTTATTAAGTGCATTGAAAAGCCCGTGCGTTTTGATGAATATGAATTTTTCAAGCGCATTCTTTCACCAAAGGCGGATCGTTCAGAAACTACAAGTTTAGTTATTCATACAACTAAAAAACTTACTGTCGGAACTACGCGCGATAAATCCATAGGAGTGGCATTTTTAAAATTAGCTTGTAAAGATATGTTTTTTTTAAATTACGTGGCACAGATTATTCCGCCGGAAATATTCGACTACGAACCGCATCAAGAGATTTTTCGCTACCTTAAAATTTGTCTTGACGAGGATTCAATGCCGGATAAAGAAGACGCGATAGACTATTTCGATAAAGAATCTTACAAGGAATTTTTAAGGATAACACTCGATCCTGAAATAATTGACGAGCTTAAGCAAGATGATAAAGACTCATCAACTTACTTGAAATCTGACGAAAAGATAGTACGAAGTGCGGCAGAAGACGCGACCGAGCAATTGCTTAGGAAAATATTTGACACAAACTATTTTAATGAACGCACTAATAATATCGGGAGCTATACGGACTTTAAAGATATCATTTTTAATCTTAACAATATAAAACAAACTGCAGTAAGATAAATTTTTTATACATAAGAAATCAGCCGGTAGTGAGTATAGGTACT
>JAFTEG010000128.1 GCA_017453765.1 Selenomonadaceae bacterium | reverse complement strand
GAATTTTGTGTTTCTTGCCGCTTCTGCCATTCACTTTTAATTTACCAACATCCCCTAGCCACTATCGATCTATCGATCTAGCCACTATCGATCTATCGATCTAGCCACTATCGATCTAGATTACTCACCGGACGCAGCTTTAATCGCTTCACGCTCTTTCTGCGGAATGAATACCATTAATTTTGCCTCAATCGCGGTAGGCGAATCGCCCGCCTGCAGTGACAAAATGCCTTCAATAATCATACGCTTGTAGCCGATTTCCGACGCAGATTTCACTTTCAATTTGTTTGCAAAAGGTAACCAAATAACGTAGCCGGTAAAAATGCCGAGAATCGTTGCAATGAACGCGGCGGAAATTGCGTGACCGAGTTTATTAACGTCCGACAAGTCAGCCAGCGCCGCAATAAGACCGACAACCGCGCCCAAAACGCCCAGCGTAGGTGCATACGTCCCTGCCTGCGTCAATATGGAGCGCGCCTCCGAGTGACGCTCTTCCATAACCGCAAGTTCCGCGTCCAAAACGTCACTTACAAAATCCGGGTCCATACCGTCAATGACCATGCCCAAGCCGTTGCGGAAAAACGGGTCTTGAATTTCGCCTACGCGACTTTCAAGCGCCAGTATTCCTTCACGACGTGCAACTTGTGACAGCTCGATAAATTTTTGTACCAATTCTACGTTACTTCCATGATCTTCCGCACGAAACAAAAGTTTAAAAAGTTGCGGTAACTTTTTTACAACGTCCATAGGAAATGCATTTAATAAGCACGAAAAAGTTCCGCCGATGATTATCAAGAACGCCGCAGGATTTGCCATTGACGAAAGCGGTGCGCCTTTTATGATCATACCTACAAATACCGAAATAAGTCCCGCAAAAATCCCTATAACCGTAGATTTTTCCAAAAACCAACACCCCTCTCTGCTACTTCAAATTTTACCTGCACTTATGGTGATTTTAAACGTGTCCACTATTTTACTATCCATTTAAAAATTATTCAATGTCGAATTTTATTAAATGACAAAAATTTTTTTACTTCACGCCGCGCAGATTTTCACCCTGACCGCCGTCATATTAACCGACGCTTGACTTTGCACTTTTCAAAATTTATACTTCCATAACTAAAAAGCTTGAGGAGTGATACTCTCAGTGATGAAAAAATTTTTAAGCTACGCGCTGATTCTGATTTTCGCGCTGGCAATTACGGGTTGCGGCGAAAATAAAGAGTCCGACAAATTAAAAATCGTCACGTCGTTTTACCCGATATACCTCGACGCGATTAACATTGCAGGCGGCGTTGACGGCGTAGAAGTCATTAACCTTACCAAGACGCAGACCGGTTGCCTGCACGATTACCAGCTGACTACCGAAGACATGAAGACGCTTGAGACGGCTGATATTTTCATTGTCAACGGTTTAGGCATGGAAAATTTTTTGGACAAGGTGACTTCTGCGCGGAAGGATTTAAAAATTATCGACGCGTCGAAGTCCGACGAAATTTACGTGCTGAAAGACGGCGACGAAATTAATCCCCACGTATGGACAAGCGTCACGTACGATATGCACCAAGTCAAGGCGATTACCACCCAACTTTGTGACGCCGACCCCGCCCATGCCGAGCAGTACAAAAAAAATGCGCTTGAATACCTCAACAAACTTTCTGCCCTGCGTGACGAAATGCACTTCGCGCTTGATAACCTGCCGCACAAAGACATTATCACCTTTCACGAGGCTTTTCCCTACTTCGCGGCAGAATTTAAACTCAATATCGTAGGCGTAATTGAACGTGAACCCGGCACCGAACCCACGCCGCAGGAGCTGACTGAAATTATTGCCAAAGTCAACGCACTGCCGGTAAAAGTTTTGTTCGCCGAGCCGCAGTTTTCGCCTAAAGCCGTCGATACCATTGCACGCGAAACCGGCGCCACAATTTCTATCCTTGACCCAATCGTCACCGGCAACGCAACGCCTGACAACAAGGACGGCTACTTAATTAAAATGCGCGCAAATATGGACGTCCTTGCCAACACGCTGAAATAGTACGCGCAGATTTAAACCGTCACGATAAAATTACACGTCACGAAAAATTTAGGTGAACTATGGACGAACAGAAAAAAAGCGCGGTAAAAGATTTAACCGAAGGCGAACCGCTGAAATTAATTTTTTATTTCACACTGCCGCTGTTGGCAGGTAACGTCTTTCAACAACTCTTTGGCTTTGTCGACACGCTGATAGTCGGCAGATTTTTGGGCGTTGAGGCATTGGCGGCGGTAGGCTGTACCGGTCCCATGATGTTTTTAATGCTCGGCTTTGTAATGGGCATGACAAGCGGCTTTTCAATTTACACCGGTCAACGTTTCGGCGCGAAGGATTTTGACGGCATTCGCTACAGTTCACTTTGCTGTATCGTGCTGTCACTAATCGCGTCCATACTTCTTGCATTTTTCGGCGTGACTTTTTGTCGCGAACTGCTGACAATGATGAAAACCCCGCCTGAAATTTTTGAAGGCGCTTACCAATTCATTGTCATTATTTACGGCGGCGTGTTCGGCTTTATCATGTTGCAAATGCAGTCAAACTTACTGCGTGCACTCGGTGACAGCAAGATGCCGACCGTCTTTCAAGCGCTGACACTGTCACTTAACATTCTCTTTGAACCAATCGCGATTATCGGTCTTGACTTAGGCATACCCGGCGCCGCAGGTGCTACTATCGCGTCGCTGATTATCGGCAACTTAATTTGTCTCGTCTACATAAAAAGAAAAGTCCCGATTCTGCACGTACGCCGCGAAGATTTTAAATTCGACAAAAAAATTATTTGGGAGCATTTGCGTATCGGCGTACCTATGGGCTTTCAATCCTCCATAATCGCTATCGGCGCCGTAGTGTTGCAAATGGCGCTGAACGGCTTGGGTCCCGTTGCAGTCGCGTCTTTCGCCGCCGCTCACCGTGTTGACGGTATTGCCGTTATGCCGATGATGTCTTTCGGCGTCGCAATTTCCGCCTTCACCGCGCAGAATTTCGGCGCTCAAAAGTTTGCACGCATTAACGAAGGCGTCAAGAAATGTATTTGGATGTCGTGTTCATTCAGTTTCGCCGTCGCAGTTTTCAACGTGTTTTTGGGCGATGACATTATTGCGCTTTTCGTAGGTTCCGAACAAACGCAGGTCATTGACTACGGACGCCTGTTCCTTATCATTAACAGCGGCTTTTACTGGGTACTGTCACTGCTTTTCATTTTCCGCTTTACATTGCAGGGCTTAGGCGAAAGTATTATCCCTACCGTTGCCGGCGCAGTGGAATTGGTTATGCGTGTTTTGGCGGCGATTTTCTTAGTCGAGTACTGGGGTTATTTCGGCGCGTGCTTAGCCTCACCTCTTGCATGGATCGGCGCTTGCATTCCCTTGACAATAGCCTTTATGATTGTTCGCAAGCGTCTTATGAAACTTTACAATGATGACGTTGATTAATATCCTTTTAACTCTTAACTCCTCACTCCTAACTCCTCACTCTTACAGTCCATAATACGCAAAGTTTT
>JAFTEG010000127.1 GCA_017453765.1 Selenomonadaceae bacterium | reverse complement strand
GTAGTCCATACCGTAAAACAAAGTTGCACTCAAAAGAAATTGAAATCTGAATTTCGGTTCGTCAGGCACGAAAAATTCAAAGTCTTCAAAGATTAAATCGCCGATTTTAAATTCTGAAACTGAATAAACTGAACCGCGTTCATAGCCGCCCAATCCGCCTATAGATGTGTTTGAGAAAACGAGTTTCATTTCAAAAAATTTTTCAATTATCACAGGTGAAATAAAGAACACGGGGATAACCGCCCCTGTGTCTATCATTGCCGACAAATTGTACAATTTAATAATCGGGCGTTCATACTTGTTAAGAAGTGGTATTGAAAATTCTTTCATACGCCTAACCTTTCAGCGCGTCCAAAGTCTTTTTGAGCGAATCGCAATTTTCGGCGTTAAGGCTTTTAATTTTCTTATCAATGCGCTTGTTGAAATTGGAAAGCGTCTTGCCGGGCCCGCACTCAACAAAAATGTCCGCGCCGAAATTTTTCATGGAATTAACGCAGTCAATCCACTTCACGGCGTTATCAGCCTGCGCGACGAGGTTAGATTTAATGTCGGCGGCAGAATTTTCAAGCGTACCGGTGAAATTCGCGGCGACGGGGAATTTTGCGTCGGCGATTGAAATTTTATCGAGTTCGGCGGAAAGTTTAATTGCGGCAGGTTTCATCAGCGTGCTGTGAAAAGGCGCGCTGACCGGCAGAATGACCGATTTTTTAGCGCCGAGAGATTTTAAAATTTCAACGGCTTTTTCGACGCCTTGAACTTTACCGGCGATAACGGTTTGACCGGGACAGTTAAAATTGACGGCTTGAACTTCGCCAAATTCGGACGCCTTTTCGCACGCGTCGACAATGGTTTTATCGTCCAGCCCGATAATCGCCGCCATAGAACCTTCACCTACCGGCACCGCCTCTTGCATAAAAGTGCCGCGTTTATGAACCAATGCAACGGCGTCAGAAAATTTTATGGAATCGGCGGCGACAAGGGCGGAATATTCGCCGAGACTGTGACCGCCTGCAACTTCCGGCGTAATTCCTTCCGACTTCAAAATTTCGGAAATAATGACGCTTACGACCAAAATTGCGGGTTGCGTGTTCGCAGTCAGTTTTAAATCGTCTTCGGAGCCTTCAAAACAAATTTTTTTTATGGAATAACCCAGCGCGTCATCGGCTTCATCAAAAAGATTTTTTGCGACGTCGAAGTTTTCGTACAAGTCTTTGCCCATGCCAACAAACTGCGCGCCTTGACCGGGAAAAATAAATGCAATTTTACTCATTTGAAAAAAGTCCTCCATGTTAGGGATTAGGGGTTAGAAAAATCTGTTCCCTCTTCCCTACTCCCTCTTCCCTAATTCTTAATTAAAAAAAGCGCAATCCGTAAGCTAATTACGCATCACGCATTACACACTACGCATTCCTTAAAAATATTTTTTTTGAAGTTCGGCAACTGCATCGGGCAAGCCGTTAATAATATCGTCGACAATTTCTTTAACCGGCTTAATATCGTCAAGCATACCGGAAATTTGACCGATCATCACCGAGCCGTTATCAACGTCGCCTTTATGCGTGGCAAGGTGAAGAGTCCCTGCGCCGAATTTTTCCAACTCTTCGGGTGAGGCGCCTGCCGCTTCCATTTCGTGAAAAGTGCGCGTGAATTTATTTGCCAAAACGCGGACGGGGTGACCCAAACTTCTGCCGGTGACGACGGTGGAGCGATCTTTCGCCTTAAGCACAAAATTTTTATAATTCTCCTGCGCGATACATTCTTTGCTTAAGACAAAACGCGTACCCATTTGAATGGCGCTTGCATCGAGTGCGAAGGCGGCGGCTAAGCCGCGCGAATCGGCAAACCCGCCTGCCGCAATGACCGGAATGTCAACGGCATCAACAACCTGCGGGATAAGCGGCATTGTGGAAATTTCGCCGATATGTCCGCCGGATTCGCAACCTTCCGCAATAATCGCGTCAACGCCGCCTTTGGCAAGACGCCTTGCAAGAGCGACACTGGCAACTACGGGAATAACTTTTGAGCCGACCTCTTTAAGTGCGGGAAGATATTCGCCGGGGTTACCTGCGCCGGTAGTCACGACGGGTACGCGCTCATCAACCATTAACTGCATAACTTCCTTGACGAACGGCGACATAAGCATAATGTTGACGCCGAAAGGTTTATCGGTCCATTTTTTACATTTTTGAATTTCAGCTTTCAAAACGTCCGGCGGCATATGTCCCGCGCCGATAAGTCCCAATCCACCCGCGTTCGACACTGCGGACGCCAATTCGGCAGTACCTATCCATGCCATGCCGCCTTGAAATATTGGGTATTTTATTTTCAGCATGTTACAAATTGCGTTATTTTCAAACATGCAAAATCTCCTTTCTAGGTTAGGTGTTAGGTATTAGGGGCTAGGTTTTGGAAAAAATTTCTGTTCCCTGTTCCCTATTCCCTATTCCCTAACCGCTATATAGAAGTTTTAATTCGCTCAAGAATATTGCTTTTAAAGTACTCCTGCGACCTTTTTATTGCACTGCAAATAGTTTTTGCATCTGAACTGCCGTGACTTATAATGCAGTAACCGTCAACACCTAAAAGCGGTGCGCCGCCGTATTCGGAAACTTCAAGGCGCTTTGACAAATTTTTAAGCGTCGGCATAAGCAAAAGTGCGCCCAATTTCGCGCTGACTCCCGCCGCGTCAATTTCTTCTTTAATCAGCTTAAAAATCGTCATGGCAAGACCTTCGGCAAATTTTAATACAACGTTGCCTATAAATCCGTCACAAATTACAACGTCGAATTTACCTTCCGGAATATCGCGTCCCTCAGCATTGCCGGCAAAATTTATCGTCGAATTATTTTTCAGCAAGGCGTACGTTTCTTTAACCTGCTCATTGCCCTTAGTCTCTTCCTCGCCGATATTTAAAAGCCCGACTTTAGGATTTACCCTGCCAAAAACATATTCGCAGTAAATGGCGCCCATCACGGCAATTTGCACCAAATTTTCAGGTCTGCTGTCGACATTGGCGCCGGAGTCCAAAAGAAGTGTGGCGCCGTTAGCAGTGGGAATCGGCGTGGCAATGGCGGGACGTCCGACCCCGTGAATACGTTTTAAAATTAACTGCGCGGCGGCAACTGCGGCACCTGTCGAACCGGCAGAAAGTACCGCGTCGCATTCGCCGTCTTTAACCATATGCGTGGCAACTACGATTGAGGAATCTTTTTTCGTACGTACCGCGTCGGCAGGGTGTTCACGCATGGTAATAACTTCGGCGGCATGACGTACGCTTATGGGTAAATCGCTGACATCGCCTTCACCTTTTAAAATTTCGTGAATCTGTTTTTCGTCACCAACCAAAACAATTTCGCAGGAATGATTCTTTGCCGCTTCGACGGCGCCTTTAACAATTTCTTCAGGGGCATTATCGCCGCCCATTGCGTCAACTGCAATTCTCACTTTTTCGGCTCCATTACGAATAAATCCATAATTCCTGTTAAAAAAAACGGGCAGGTTTTTTATGCCTGCCCAAAAAATTTGTTGTCCTTAAGCTGTCTCAATAACTGCTTTTCCGTCATAGTAACCGCATTCCAGACACACATGGTGCGGGAGTTTAGGCTCGTGGCATCTCGGACATTTTACATAGTTCGGTGCTTCCAATTTCCAATTCGCACGTCTTCTGTCTCGTCTGGATTTACTCAACTTCCTTTTCGGTGCTGCCAAAAAAACACACCTCCTTATTTAGCTTTCGGCTTTCAGCTTTCAGCTTGTAAGAAGGCTGTACTAAAAACCGTCGATACCTTTAAATTTTAACATCGGCGCAAGACGCGGATCGATTTTCGTCTTGTTACATTCACATTCGCCGTCATTTAAATTCTTCCCGCAAGTAGGACAAAGTCCCCTGCAGTCTGCTTTACAAAGATTTTGTATCGGTTGTGCGGCAATTAGCGTATCTTTCACAAGTTCCGTAATATCAAACAATCCGTCCGCAATTTCCGCCGTGTCAACTTCTTCGTCAAATTCATGAACTTGATTTTCTTCCGCCGAAGTTAAACACCTGTCACAAACAAATTTCTTGCGACAATTAATTTTTCCGCGAATAATCATGGACGTGCCGTCATTTACAATTTCGCCGTCAATTTCAATTCTTCCGACAAACTTTTCACTGACTGAAAAAAAATCATCGTCTTCAAAAGTCTCGTCAAAAAAACTTTCTGCCGACTCGTCAAAATGGAACTGCGTACTAACGTCCTTGCCTAATGACACTTTGAGCATTTTACAACACCGTAACTGCATTGTCAAGAATTACTGTTTATCACTGTAACCTACAGAATATTTCCATATGGAACCTTACTTCTTGCCGGTTTTACCCAAATTCTTAGAGTGCATACCTTTACCCTTCGCGGCGGCAGCGGCGGCGCTTGACGTGGCAATTTTCGCGTGAACGCTCTGCAAATTTTCCTGCATCGAACTCAAGCACGCCTCGCAGTACTGTCCAGTAAGAATTTCCTTGCCGCACTTTTTGCAGGGGTGGTAACTTTTCAAATTCGTCTGTTCAAAACGCCCCTCTTCAATCATTCGTACCACCAGCGCTTCTTCCGCGCCCGTGCCTTCGACGATATCGGGAACTTTGCATTCGGGATTTGAACGGACAAAGTCCATTACCTTATTTTCCATTTCAACTTCCGCGTCGCGACAATCACGACAAATTTTTTCCCTGTTCTGTTGCATGAAAAGCTTTCCGCAACGCTGACAATTCCTCATTTTTCCTGCCATAATCCACACATCCTTTATGAGCTTGTCCGTATAAAAATTTAACCGTCACACGCTAAATTATATAACTTAAAAATCTAATCAAAGTTTTTTATTCAGTTATTTTTCATTTTACACAATATAGCTGAAAAAAGCAACTAAATTTTTGTTTACAGTTAAACTTTTGTTTACGGCTGAAGACTTGTTTACGGTTAAAATTAAGTAGGATTTTTAAACTCACGCAGGATTTGTAAGGGCAGTTTAAAAGTCGAACGGGTCTTTAAATTTTTCGTCGAAGTCGTCGTCGAAGTCCGCCAAGCCGAATTGACTCAAGTCACCGAGTGAATCAAGATCGTCCGGCTGTTTGTTATTTTCCTGTTTAAAGTATTCTTCCTTGCCGACGTAGAAATAAAATTCTCCCCAATCGGAAAGCATCTTAATGCCGGTGAAAATATCCTCTGCCTCACCGTAACGCGGCGTTTCCGGCTCTTCTTCCGTGCCGAGCGTGGCGACCATTTGTATTGTTAAATGACCGGCGTAGATATTGAAAAACTCCGAGACAACGTCGTAGGCGTCGTCAAGATTTTCGGCAAGGTGGTTATAATTTTTCGCAAACTGTGTAAAAACCGGCTCCGTTGCAAAAAGTCCCGTGATAACCGGAATTTTGCCTTTTACTTTAACCGTAGCGCCGTACAATTTTTCTTCAGCATAATCGGTTGACGGCAGTAAGATTATCGTGGAGCCTAAGGATTCTGAGGCAAATTCGTGAAAGGCTTTTACAACTTCCACTGCGAAAGGATAATCCGGTTGCTGTTCAGGCGGCAGTGAATCATAACGCGCGGCGAATGCCGTATCAACCGGCGACATTTCCAGCTTGTGATATTCGTCAAAAAGTTTTTCAAGCTCTTCAATGCTTACCGTGCCGCCGTCGATTAATTCTTGAATAAGCCAAATTGATGAGGATTCTTTCAGCCGCTTTAACCGCGCAGGTTGACCTTTTTTCAAGACGTTTTCAATTACCGAATCATACTTGCCTTGAACGTCGTCTTCGTGCGAACGAAGGTACTCGGCAATGTCGTCGGACGGCATGTCGGCAGAAGTGGCTTTCAAATTTTTAAGTGACTCATCAAGTTCGGGCAGTGACACCATGCGCAGAAAAAGCGCCTTTGCCGCAAGCGTCGCCTTTTTTTTCTTTGCGGCAACGATTAAGTCGGCAAGCTGATTTTCGGCGAGGAAAGAAGAATTAAAAAGGAATTGACCGAAGTCATAACTTTTCATGGCGCCCACTCCTTTTTATGAACCGGCTTCAGCCGCTTTTTTCAAATTTTTTTCGCGCGCTCTGCGAATGGCTTTTACTGCGCGGGCAATTTGTTCTTTGGTATACGGCTTTTGAATAAAATCTATAGCACCCATTTTCAGTGTCTGCATAAGTTTTTGCGGCGTGCCTGCTGATGAAAGCATTACAATTGGTACGTCGGGAGTGACTTCACGAATGACTTGCAACGCTTCAATGCCGCCTACTTCCGGCATGACGATATCCAAAATTACTCCGTCAAGGTCGTTTGCCATATCAATTTCTATTGCTTCTTTACCGTTTGCCGCTTCCAATACTTCGCAACCGAGATTTTCCAACTCTTCGCGCAATTTTTTTCTAAGCAATCTGGAATCGTCCGTTATAAGCAGACGCAGTTTTTTTTCTTCCGAATTGACGGGAGTTCCGGTTGAAACTTGTCCGCCGGTTTTTATTTCATCCATTGGTGTAAGCCTCCTCACGGGTTGAAGTTCAATTTTTTTGTAATTTTAACATTACAAAATTTTTTGGTCAAGGATTAAAAGAATTAAGAATTAAGAATGTAGAATTAAAAATTAGATGGTATCCGATAATTAAAGGCTACAAGCTACCCGCTAACACCTAACAATTTTTCTTGACATCAAAGGCGGGCTCGTCTATAATGCGTTGAGTTATTTTTAAATTGATAACAAAAAAATTTGTGAGGTGTTTGGTTTGAAGAGAACTTTCCAGCCCAATACCCGTTGGCGCAAAAAAACTCATGGTTTTCGTGAACGTATGAAAACAAAAGGCGGGCGTCTCGTCATTAAAAGGCGTCGTCAACGCGGCAGAAAAGTGCTTACAGCTTAAAAAAGCGCACAGGTCACCGTTTAGCGTGACCTTTTTTTCGTTTAATATGCGGAGGTTTTTATGTTTGAACTGAACAAAAGTGAAATTCTGCGCGATAAACGGGACTTCAACGACGTTTATTCAAAAGGTCGCTCCTACGTCAGCAAGAATATCATTATTCACGTGCTTGATGATGAACGCCATAACGGTAAAGTCGGTTTTGCCGCAGGGAAAAAACTCGGCGGCGCCGTTATCCGAAATCGCGTTAAAAGGCTTTTGCGTGAAACGTATCGGCTTTGCAAAAAAAATCTCCGCACTGACCGCGCGCTTATTATTATGGGCAGAAAAAATTTAGTCAATGCGAAAGTTGACGTGGCAATAAAATCTTTTTGCGAACTTTGCAAAAAGGCGAATTTAATGCGTAATGCGGAAGGCGCAATGCGTAATTGAATTAAGAATTAAGAGCTAACAGCTAAAGGCTAATTAAAGGGAGGTTGGCGCGGTTTTTTACCACAGCAGTCTACCGTGCAAGTTTTATGACGAAAATTTTTATAGCGCTCGTCAAATTTTATCAAAAATATATTTCGCCATTAAAGCCGCCTTGCTGTCGATTCGTGCCGACTTGCTCGACTTATGCCGTGCAAGCCTTTGAAAAGTACGGTTGGCGGCGCGGCATTTTTTTAACGGTGCGGCGAATTTTGCGTTGCAATCCTTTTTGTAAGGGCGGCTACGATCCCGTACCATAAATAGGGAACAGGGAAGAGGGAAGAGAAATCCCAGCCCCTATTCCCTAGCCCCTAACACCTAAATAGGAGACGTGATGTTTTGGAAGAACCCGGCATTTTCAGTACACTTTTTTCACCGATTGAATTTCTATTCACAAGCATTTTAAATTTCTTTTACAATATGACAGAGTCATTAGGCTTCGGCAGTTACGGTCTCGCAATAATTCTTTTAACCGTGCTGATGAAAGTCCTTCTGTATCCTCTTACCGTAAAGCAACTTCAATCTATGAAGGCTATGCAACAAATTCAGCCGAAAATGCAACGCCTGCAGGAAAAATACAAAGACAATCCGCAATTAATGCAACAAAAAATGATGAAGTTGTATCAAGACGCGGGCGTTAATCCTATGGCAGGATGCCTTCCTATCCTCGCGCAGATGCCGATACTTATGGCAATGTACTACACGCTTTTTAATTTTAACTACGGCGACGTAACACCTTCATTCTTGTGGTTACCAAATTTGTCAGAACCCGATCCCACGTACGCACTGCCGCTACTTTCTGCACTTTCGACTTTCGTACTGCAAAAAGTCTCGTCCGTTGCCGCGCCGCCTAATGCGCAGTCAAAAATTTTTATGGCAATTATGCCGATTTTTATCGGTTGGATAAGTATTAACTTTCCGGCGGGTCTTGTACTCTACTGGGTGACCATGAACATGGTACAGATGTTTCAGCAACTTTGGATTTATCGCGACACTGAAAGTCAAGAAGTTGAGAAAAAGCAGGAGTAACCGCCGATTTTTAAACGTTTATGAAATTTTTATAAGGGGGCTCTATAATGGCGACTATTATTGAAAAGACGGGTAAAACCGTAGAAGAAGCATTGCAAGCCGCGCTGTCTGAACTTGGCGTCGATGAAAAAGATGTCGAAATGGAAGTTTTGGAGAAGCCGTCAAAAGGTATCTTAGGTCTTTTCGGCAATAAACCTGCGCGAATAAGAGTCACGTTAAAGGAAGTTCCCAAACCTGAAGTTGTCGGCGAATCTCCCACCACTATAAATTTCAGAACGGTACCGAGCCTTGACACTTTGCCGAAGGTTGACGATGAACCCGAACCTGCCGCAGACGAAATTAATTCTGAAACTAAACTTGACGCCGAAAATAAGCTTGACGCTGAATCAGACGTTAAAGCCGAATCAAATGTTGACGCCGAAACTAAGCTTGACGCTGAATCAGATGTTAAAGCCGCACCTAAGCTTGAATCTGAAACTACTGCTGACACTGAAAATAAGCTTGACGCTGAATCAGACGTTGAAACCGAATCAAATGTTGACGCCGAATCAAACGTTAAAGCCGAATCGGAAGGCGTAACGCCCGCCGTTACCGATGACGCTGAAAATATTTCTTATGACGCTGAAAATCTTGCAAATGTTGACCGCGCAGAAATTATCGAACGTGCGAAAAAGTTTTTGTTCGACGTTTACGCCGCAATGAATGTGGAATTACAAATTGATGTCAGTGAAGACGATGAAAATATTATTTTAAATTTGACCGAAAAAAAATCCGCCGCGCTTATCGGCAAGCACGGACAGAATTTAGACGCCTTGCAATATTTGACGAACCTTGCGGCTAATAAAAATTCTTTGTACAAGGTGCGCTTTATCCTTGACGTAGGCGATTACCGCGAACGCCGCGAAGTAATTTTGAAGAAGATGGCTAAAAGCGCGGCAGAGCGTGTTGTACGTACGCGCAAGGAAGTTAAAATGGAGCCGATGAGCCGTCACGAACGTTTAATCATTCATACGGCGTTGCAGGACAATAAGCGCGTTGAAACGCATAGCTACGGCACGGAGCCTCACCGCCACATTGTTGTTTCACTCAAACGTAAGAGTAAGTAGATAGTAGTTAGTTGTTAGTTGTTAGTTACTAGGGCGTGTTGACTAATTCAAGGTTTAATATATTTTTAAATTTTTTAGGATTTACTTTTCTTTGGCACAAAGAAAAGTAACAAAAGAAACATCGCGGCATTAAGTGCGTCCACGTCTATCACTTCGCCGGTTTAAGCGTTACGCCGCGAGTCAGTGGGCACTGTAATTCAGACTTGGCGCACTGCCGCTGGTTAATGCCGCTCTTGAATTTTAATTTTATCGCGTTGACTTATT
>JAFTEG010000126.1 GCA_017453765.1 Selenomonadaceae bacterium | reverse complement strand
TTTTGAAAGGCGCATTTATGAAGGATATGAGTGAGACGCGGCAGGTTTTCATAATGCGCGTGTTAATCGTGGTGTTCATTGCAATTTCGGCGATATTGGCGCTGATTCAGTACAACAGCTCGGTGAACTTCATTGCGCAGTTAATGGGAATATCTTGGGGCGCAATGGCAGGATCATTTTTGGCGCCGTTCATGTATTCGCTTTACTCGAAAAAAGTCACGACGGCGGCTTGTTGGACGTGCTTTTTGTTCAGCACAATTTTAATGACGGCTAACATGCTGATTCGCCCCGCATTCCCCGCAATAATGCAGTCACCGATAAACGCCGGCGCCATTGCAATGTTGGCAGGCTTGATAATCGTGCCGATAGTCAGCGCAATAACTCCCGCGCCGAACAAAAATTTGGTTGACCATGCCTTTACGTGCTACGACAAGACGACTACCGTACCGATTAGCGTGGCATTGGGTAAAAATGGTAAATAGCCGGTAGCTTTTAGTTTTCAGTTTTTAGCTATTAGCCGGTAGCTTTTAGTTTTTAACAGTTAAGTAGTGAGCAGTAAAAATTTTGTACTGCTTACTATTTTTTTGTCACGAATCGGCAATTATTAACGGCGTAATTGACTTTGAAAGATTTTGCAGGTAGAATTTTGGCAGTACTTATCTGAAATTTTTCATATTTTTAAAAGGGAGTCACGACATGAAAATTTACACGAAGACAGGCGACGACGGTCAGACCAGCCTTTTCACCGGCGAACGCATTCCGAAAGACGACCCGCGCGTACAGACTTACGGCACGGTTGACGAAATTAATTCCGTACTTGGAATGGCGCGTGCTTTTTCCGACGTTGCAGAGGTGCGCGAAAAAATTTTACAACTTCAAAAAGTTTTGCCGCGTCTTATGGCGGATCTTGCCAGCATGGATAAACCCGCGCTTATCAAGGAAAGTGACGTTGCGACGCTTGAAACTGAAATGGACGAAATGGATAAACTTCTGCCGCCGCTTAAATCTTTCCTCATTCCCGGCAGTACAAAGTCCGGCGCAATTCTCGACCTTGCACGTACCGTGACACGACGCGCAGAAAGGGAATTTTGCAAGCTGTCACGTTTTGAGGCGGTTCACGAAGTCGACGGTTTATTTTTAAATCGCCTTTCGGACTACTGCTTTATGCTCATGCGCGTTGAAGAATTTATCATTGCCAAACGTGCCGCAGTTTTAGTATAAGCCGATGAAAAAGTTTAAATTTCAGCTTGAAACGCTGTTAAAAGTCACGCGGCGTAAAAAAGACGAAGCGGAAATGGCTTTTGCCGAAGTGTCACGACGCCTTGAGGAACACCGCGCACAGTTGCAAAATTTGTTGCAGGAGTTGCAGGAAGGGCAAGCCGAATACGCAGGCAGAACGTCCGAAGGCAAAACAATTACCGTTGATGTCATTATGATTTACACGAACTTTTTTAACTGGAAACGGGATCAGATTGAACGTCAGCAGGAATTAATTTTAAAGACGATGCAGGAACGTCAGCAGAAGTTGAAAAAGTTGACGGAGCTGATAACCTACGTTAAAAGTATTGAACAGCTGAAGGAAAAGCGTCTGCGCGAATACAAGGCGGAATTGCTTGCGGAGGAGCAAAAATTTCTTGACGAAGTCGGTCTGCAACTTAGCATAAGAAAGTAAGTAGTAAGTAGTTTTTTTTCACTCTTCACTCTTCACTCT
>JAFTEG010000125.1 GCA_017453765.1 Selenomonadaceae bacterium | reverse complement strand
ATCGTAAAGATCGGTCGTATCAGCCGCCACGCTGATAAAAGCCTTGCGTAAATCAGCACCGTGCAAATCTGCCGCGCGCCAATCGCCGGTTGAAAAATTTGCACGTTTGCCAGTATTTTCATCTTCAAGCCACGCCGCGTGATCTTCCAAAATTTTTTTCACTTCGTCCTGTTTCAGTTTTCTGCCACCCTTCAACGCCGTTAAAATATTTTCAAACAGTACCTTTATCCATAGGTTCATAACCTTTAACGCCGCGCAGAGTTGCATTAGTAAAATCGGCGTCGGTTAAGTCAGCGCCGGTGAAATCCGTGCCGCGTAAATTTGCACCTTTCAACACCGCGCCTTTTAAATTAACGTCACGCATAATCGTGCCGCGCAGAATAGCTTTTTTTAAATTCGCGCCGGTTAAATTTGCCTTAGTTAAATTCGCGCCGGTCAAGTCGGCTTCGCTTAAATCGGCGTCTGTCAAATTCGCGCCCGCTAAATTCGCGCCGGTCAAATTAGCTGTTACCAAATCGACGCCGTTTAAATTCGTACAAGTACAGTCAGCGCCGGTTAAATTCGCGCCGGTAAGGTCAGCCCCCGATAAATCCGTCCGTACGTTACGCGATTGGTCAAATAAATTTATGACGCTTGACAAGTTCGCGCCGGTCAAATTGGCGTTGCGCAAGTATGCTCCACTTAAATCTGCGCCGCGTAAATCCGCAACGAATAAATCAGCCTTAGAGAGATTGGCGCCTTGTAAATTACTTTGACGTGTAACTATATCATTTTCAAGATTGGCACCGAGCCTGGCTTGCCGCAAATTCACACCGTGCATGTCTACGCCGTACCAATCGCCGTCTGAAAAATCTGCGCGGTTGCCGGTATTTTCATCTTCCAGCCACGCCGCGTGATCTTCCAAAATTTTTTTCAACTCAATTTGTTTCATTTTTGTCACCATTCAAAGCGCGTTGACAATGCGTTTAAAATCCTTGCCGCGCTCTTCAAAATTATCGTACATATCAAAACTTGCGCAGGCGGGACTGAGTAAGACAACTTGCGGCGGAGCTGAAATATTTTTCGCAATGTCAATCGCCTTTTCCATTGAGTAACCTGCGTCAAAAATTTTCGCCGCGTCAAAGCCGTTTTTAATCGCGTCCGCCTTAAATCTTGCCGCCGCGTCACCGACCAAAATCAAACTGTCGACGCGCTGATTGACAAGCGTCAAAAAGTCTGTCAAGTCAGTCAGCTTATCATCGCCGCCGGCAATTAAAACTATGTGACCGGCAAAAGTTTCCAGCGCCTTAATCGCCGAATCGGTGTTGGTAGCCTTAGAGTCATTGTAATATTTCACGCCGTCAATTTCGCGTACAAATTCAATTCGGTGTTCGACGCCTTGAAAACTTTTCAGCACCTTGCAAATATTTTCCGCCGTGACACCTGCCAAAAACGCACTCAATGCCGCCGCCAACGCATTTTCAACGTTATGCCCGCCTTTAATGCCGAGTTCGTCAACCGTGCAGAGTTCGCAGGTTTTACCGTTCAATTTTATAATTAATCTACCGTCACGCAGAAAGGCGCCTTCGTCCAAAATTTTTTTGCGGCTGAAATATAAAACTTTGCAACCTGCGCGGTCTTTCATACCTCGAACTTTTTCGTCGTCGTAGTTTAAAACCAAAAAATCTTCCGCCGTCTCCTGCGCGAACATTTTTTCTTTCATGGCTTGATAAACTTCCATAGTGCCGTGACGTTTCAAATGGTCCGGCGTGACATTCAAAACTGCGGAAATGTGCGGCTTAAAATTATTCGTCGCCTCCATTTGGTAACTGGAAATTTCCGCCGCGATATATCCGCCTTCGCCTACGTCCAATGCAACTTCACTAAGCGCTATTCCAATATTGCCGCCGACGCCGACTTTTTCAAATTGACTTTCCAAAAGCAAACCCAAAAGCGTTACCGTCGTAGTTTTGCCGTTCGTGCCGGTAACCGCGCAAATCGGTGACTTTGCAAGATTAAAAGCCAATTCAACTTCGCTGATGACGGGAATTTTTTTATTTAACGCGGCTTGCAAAATCGGTATGCGCAACGGCACGGCGGGCGATACAATTACCATATCAATGCCGTTAAGCAAAGATTCTTCCTGCTTGCCGAATGTTAAATTTATGCCGCGTTCGCGCAGTTCGTTGAAGGGATTAGTTAAGAGTGAGGAGTTAGGAGTTAAGAGTACTGTTCCCCGTTCCCTAACTTCTAATCCCTGTTCCCTATTCCCTATTCCCTTAAACTCCGATTCATTTTTCGCGTCACTTAAAATTACGTCCGCGCCGAATTTCTTTGCAACCTTAGCCGCCGCAAAACCGCTAATCCCCGCGCCTATTACCAAAACTTTTTTTCCTTGCAATTCCATAAAAATTTTTCTCCAATCATTGACCAATTAAAGTTACGTGATATAAAATTTCAGATAATTTTAGCAGTCACCAAAATTTTTGTAAAGGAAGGGTACGATTTATGATTTTCGACAGTCACACGCATACAAAATTTTCCGCTGATTCAAAGATGAAGGCGGCGGACGCCGTAGCACGCGCGGCAAGTTTAAATTTCGGCTTGGTTTTCACGGAGCATTTTGATGAGGAATTGGAAGGCAATTTTAAATTCAATCCCGCCGAATACTT
>JAFTEG010000124.1 GCA_017453765.1 Selenomonadaceae bacterium | reverse complement strand
CTATTTTTTCCTCATTTTCATTGCTTATCTGTCTTTCTTCTCTTGTCTTTTCTTCTTCTTTCTTAGGCGCCGAAAAGTCGCTTTCTGCCTTGCTTTTTTCGTCATTTTTGAATCGCTCATTAAGTGGCGATAAATCGATGATTGTCCCCTGATTGCCCACCGGTTGAACGGAAATGAACTGTTTTTGAGTCAAGGTGGTTAATGCGTGGTGAACCGACGATTTATTCAAATTTGACGCCATAACTATTCGATTTTCCGAAGTTTTTATGTAGTGGTTGCGTGCAAGGTTGCAAAGGTTTAAAATATGCGTCATCACCGCTTGTTCATTTGCAGTAAGCGGCTCTATGAATTGTGCCTCAAAATATATTTTCAAATAATCGTAATAAGTGGTTGTTGTGTATCTTTTGGACATAACTTAAAACGGCAAGTCGTCGCCGCTGGTATTGGTAGTTACTTTCGTAATGATGATGTTGATTTCGACGTTTGAGCTGTATTGCGTATCTTTGAGAAGGTCTGCAATTTTTTCATAAGTCGTCATAACGTCGTAAGTTTCGGTTTCTTCCGAAATTTCTTTCGTCATCGTCAACTGAAATTTATACATTTGGCGTATCTCCTTTCTAGTGATTTTAGTTAATCCGTTCTTCTCCTTTCCAATTTATTAAAGTTGGTAGGTGACGGTACGTCTACCGCCCTTGCCAACCTCCACTAGATTGGATTAACTTTCGCGAATTAAATCACAGAAATCAAAATTTGTCAAGACTTCCCACAAAAAAGTTATGTATCTTTCGTTCGGCGCAATGAACAGCGGCTTTTTAATGTTTTGGTCGGTGCAAAACTGCGGCAAGGTGTAGCCCGCCGTGAAACAGTCGCGCAGTTGTAAAAATAATAATTCGTCGTTCATAAAAATAAAAGTCTCTAAGCTCTAAGCTACTTACTAACAAAAGTCGCCTTCCCATTGTCGTAGGCATAACTTGAACCTTCGCTGAATCTGAACGTGGGATTGTAGTCGCCCTTCTGCACAAAAATGGTACTGTTATGATTAAAGTGGACTTCGTAATAGTCGGACGCGTCTTTGGCGTATTCGATATCTGCAACGGTTAAGTCGGGCAAAATTATATTGGTGTTGTCGGCGTAAGAGTAAATGTATTCTTCGCCGTAGTGATTGTAGTAGAGAATGTTGGCGCTGTCGGCGTAGTTGAAAATCCAGTCGTCGCCGATACCGCCGTTAATGGTGGCATTGGCGCTGTAATTGCGTATCGTGTCATTGGCATTGTCGCCGCTTAAAAGGACGTTGGACGCCGATTCGGTAGAAAGGATACTGTCATTGCCGAACCCGCCGCCTATCGTGGAGATAGAGCTGTGGTTGGTTATGCTGTCATTGCCCGCGCCGCCGTTTACACTTATGTTGAAAAGATTAATCGCGGAATAAATTGAGTCTTTGCCGGAGCCGCCGTCAATGAAAACTTTGGACGCGTAATTAAAAATATTGTCCTCGTCGTCACCGCCGGAAATAGTGGAGCCTTCGCCGTAATTAATGAGTATGTCTTGGTCAGCGCCGCCGCCTACAATTACTTCCCTGCCGTAAAAATTCGTAACGTAGTCAGTGCCGTCGCCGCCGTCAATCGTAGAATAGCCGCTGTAATTGTCAATGAAGTCCATACCCGCGCCGCCGTCGAGGTTGATGAAAATTAATCGGTCCTGTGAAAAAAGGGTGTCGCGTCCGTCGCCGCCAAAAAGCGTGGCGTTGCTGGCGTTATTTTGTATATAATCGTTGCCGTCATCAGCAGTGACGGTAGTTAATTCGCTGTAGTTATAAATTGAATCGTTGCCGCCGTTGCCTTGAACTACGGAATTGTACGTGTAAAAACTTCTTATGACGTCGTCGCCGCCCAATGCGTAGACGGTAGAAAAGTTGCCTGTAAGATTTATTGTGTCATTTTCTTCACTGCCGAACACGCCGACAAATGATTCACTGCTTGTAAAGTCCAACTGAATTACTCCCTTTCCGATTTAAATTTTTGCAACAATTATACAAAGTTAATTTTTTTAGTCAAATTCGGTGTCAGATTTTTTGCAATAAAAAAAACCGTCCGAAGACGGCGAACATCTGAAAGCTAAAAGCTGACAGCTAATCTTGCAAACTCTTCAAGCGTCAATGTTTCGGCACGCCGCGCAGGTTCAATTTTTGCAGTTTCAAGAGCCTTTAAAACGGCGTCACGCTGAAAACCTGCGCCGACCAATGAATTTAACAAAGTCTTTCGGCGTTGCCCGAATGCCGCACGTACAACCTTTGTAAAAAAAGTTTCGTCGACTTGAAAGGGTGATTCGCGAATGTCGCAGACTACAACCGAGCTTGTGACTTCGGGACGCGGCATAAAACTTTCAGGCGGCACGTCGAAGGCAATGCGTACATCTGCGCGGAATTGCACCGCTACCGTCATTGCACCGTAAGCCTTCGAGCAGGGCGCGGCTATCATTCTTTCGGCAACTTCCTTCTGCACCATTGTCACGATTTTTGTCAGCGGCAATTTCCTTTCCATTAGCGCCAACAAAATTTGCGTCGTGATATAGTACGGCAGATTCGCAACCACTTTGAAATTTTGCGGCATTAACTCTTCAATGTCCACTTTCAAAATGTCGCCTTGTACCAATTTGAAATTTTCGTAGCCTTCAAGCGTTTGAGCAAGTACTGCAGGTAACTTTTTATCCAATTCCACCGCCGTGACATTTGCGCCTGCCTCAAGAAGTCCCTGTGTCAATGTGCCAATGCCGGGTCCAATTTCCAAGACGTTGTCGCCTTCCGCAATTTCAGCCGCGTCAACAATTCCGTCCACTACCGCCGAGTCTATTAAAAAATTTTGTCCCAATCTCTTCGACGCGCGCAGATTAAATGTTTTGAGTATGTGCCGCGTCGCCGACAAGTTTGCTATTTTAGGGTGTAACATCATTTTCCTTTCTTACCGCGTACAAATTTTCTCTTCCCTCTTAACTCTTCCCTCTTCCCTCTT
>JAFTEG010000123.1 GCA_017453765.1 Selenomonadaceae bacterium | reverse complement strand
TGGCGTGACCTAAATTTTCTTCCCAATGCACTTTAAATTTTTCGTCATAATCCGCATAAAGTTCGCGCGTAGGATCGTAGGATACATTTAAAAACACCGTGTCTTCACTTAATTTTAACGCGGCGTCATCAGTGCAACCTGCCGTAAATCCTGCGAAAAAAATAATTCCTGCCGCGAATAATATTTTGAGTAATTTTAACGTTATGGACATTTCATTTATCTCCGTGTGACGAAATTTTTCAATGTTGAAAGTTTACTACTCCAATGCCGAAAGTTTACTCTTTTTTATAACTTAAGGCAATATTTTTTTTGAGGGGACTGATATTTTGAATGACGACATAAAAATTTCTGCGTGCTACATTGTCAAAAACGAAGAAAAAAATTTGCGTACGTCGCTTGAAAGCCTGCAAGGCGCGGTTGACGAAATTATTGTTGTCGACACCGGCTCGACTGACAACACGTTGGACGTTGCGAAGAGTTTCGGTGCTGTGATTTTTAATGAAGTTTGGCACGATGATTTTTCAGCGCCGCGTAACATTGCGCTGGATTATGCGGAAGGCGACTGGATAATTTTTCTTGACGCGGATGAGTATTTCACGGCGGAGACGGCTAAAAATATTCGCAGTGTCATTGAAAATATCGGTGAAGAAAATATCGGCGGCTTGCTGATTTACCTTGTCAACATTGACGTTGAAAATGACAATCGCGTTATGGATTCGACGTACGTATTGCGAATTTTCCGTAACCTGCGCGGTCTGCAGTACGTCGGCAAGATTCACGAGGAATTGAAATGGTTCGGTAAAAATCTGCCGAATATGATTCCGATACCGCCGAAAATTTTGACGCTGTATCATACAGGCTATTCTGCGACGCTGAACAAGGCTAAGGCTGAAAGAAATTTGAAATTACTTTTGGACGAGTTAAACGCTACCGAGACGCCGCAACGGGTTTATGGACATATCGCGCAGTGTTATCACGGGCTTGACGATTTTATTAACGCTGAAAAATTTGCACGGCTTGACATTGCGGCTGATATCAATTCAACCTATGCAAGCAGGTCATACCGAATTTTGCTTGACGTGTTGGCGCGTGATAAAGGCAGGCTTGCCGAGCGTATCAATGCGGCGAAATTGGCGGTACAAAAATTTTCTGCGTTGCCGGACTTTTACGCGGAGCTGGCGGAATGTTACGCCGCGCAGAAGGATTTTAAATCGGCGGTACGTGCAATGCAAACGGCGCTTGAAAAATTTAAAACGTACGACGGCATGGAGCCCTCCATTTTCAATGCGGAGCTGGCAAATTTCGCGCAGGACAAAATAAAAATTTGGACGAAAGATTTAGCCGGTGTTAAGTAAATCAGCTTTTAACACGCCGCAAATTACGTGAACGCCGCAGTAGGTGAGGCGCGCCCGTCCGCGAAATTTCTTTGCGCCAAAGAAAAAGTAAGTTCATAAAGCCAAAGAAAAGTAAGTTCAAATAAAAATGTTTTCACTAAATTTAATTTTGCGCAAAAAAAATACTGCCCGAAGGCAGGGAGTTTTTTTTATATAAGTCGGCTTAATGCATCCATTCAGGAATATCAATACCGAAGTCATTGTCATTTTTACGGTTAGATTGTTGCTGATTTTGTTGAGGATTTTGTTGCGGAGGCTGTTGTTGAGGTTGTTGCGGTCTTTGCTGATAAGGTTGTTGGTACGGTTGTTGTTGCGGCTGATTTTGCCATTGCGGCGGTTGCGGCGGACGTTGTTGAGGTTGTTGACGATTGGGCGGCGGTTCATAATTACCGAAATTGCCGAACGTCGGAAAAGGCGTTATCGGCGCGTTAGAGTTAGTACGTCTTTGCTGATTCGGCATTGTACGTTGCATTTGCGGCGGTTGCATTCTTGCAATGGTATCTGCAACGCTGTCAGCCTCATTGTCAAAACGTGTCGCAATAATCGTGACACTGACGGTTTCGCCCATAGATTCATCAATGGATACGCCCCACAAAATTTCTGCTTCGGGGTACGCCGCCTCTTGGACGGTAGTTGACGCCTCGTAAATTTCGTACATCTTCAAATTGTCCGTAGCACCCATAATATTTAAAAGTATCGCGTGCGCACCTTGAATACTCGTTTCAAGCAACGGCGAATCAATAGCGGATTTAACGGCGTTCATTGTAGCGTTTTCGCCGGTAGCCTCACCGATACCCATAAGCGCCGAGCCGGAATTGCTCATAACCGTCTGCACGTCGGCAAAATCCAAATTGACAAGACCGGGTACGGCGATTAAATCCGAAATGCCCTTGACGCCTTGCCTTAAGATATCGTCGGCAATGCTGAACGCCTTCATCATAGGCGTTTTTTTGTCGACCACTTGTAACAGTTTATCGTTCGGAATGGTAATTATCGTGTCAACTTTGCGCTTAAGATTTTCAATTCCTATATCGGCATTTTTTTTACGTTTCGGACCTTCAAAACCGAAAGGGCGAGTGACTACGGCAACAGTCAGCGCGCCCAATTCCCTTGCGCATTCGGCAACAATCGGCGCAGCACCCGTACCCGTACCGCCGCCCATTCCCGCCGTTATGAAAACCATATCGGATTTATCCAGCGCCTTTAAAATTTCGTCGCGGCTTTCAATCGCTGCCTGTTCGCCAATTTCGGGACGTGCGCCGGCGCCGAGACCGCGTGTCAACTTCATGCCGATTTGCATACGCTTAGGCGCAAGTGCCGTCATTAGAGCTTGGGCGTCTGTGTTTATCGCTATGAAGTCAACGCCTTCAAGCCCGAATGAAATCATACGATTGACTGCGTTGTTGCCTCCGCCGCCTACGCCGATGACTTTTATGTTGGCAATTTTGTCCAAGCCATTGTCGTCTATTTCAAACACATTCTATGCCTCCGTCAATAAAATTTTATTTTCAATTTTGTTCGAGATTAGATTCAAATTTAATTGTGCAGGCTATTTTACTACAAAAAATAAATTTACGCTATAGCGCGAAAAAAATTTATTATTAGCTGTTAGGTGTTAGGGCGTGTTGATTAATTCAAACTTAAAAAAGTCGGCGCGGATGTACTTTGAGCTGCGTACGTCAACGTCAGATTTATCGTAACCTTGTGCGTACGTCAACGCCGGAATTACGAAAAGGTATGCGAGCTACATACGCGCCATGTTTCTTTTGTTACTTTTCTTTGCGCCAAAGAAAAGTAAATCCTAAAAAATTTTTTACAAAGTTTGAATTTACCAAAAGTCCCTAGCTTTTAGTCTGCTCCCTCTTCCCTAAAATAACTTCTGTACCAATGTCCAGCCTGCCGCACAACTTATCAATGCCGTTGAAAACGTCGCAAGGATATTTATCAGCGCATAGGTCATTTCGCCGTGATGCATTAATTCCAACGTCTCTGCAGAAAACGCCGATAGGGACGTAAAGCCGCCTAAAAATCCCACCGTGAAAAATACATTCAACATATCGGACTTTAAAATTTCTTTCGTCAAAAAAATTTCAAATAATACGCCCATTAAAAAGTTTCCTATTATATTTACCGTCAACGTCCCGATTGGAAAAGTTCCCATTTTTTCGGCAAGGTGCGAGCTTATAAAATATCGTAACATTGCGCCTAAGCCGCCGCCGAGAAATACCAGCAAAAATTTTATCACGTATAATCCCTTCCGGTTTGAATTGAATTAAGAATTAAGAATGTAGAATTAAGAATGAAAAATTAGCTACAAGCTAGGACGTGTTGACTAATTCCAATTTTCATAAATTGCTGAGTTTTTTTGAGATTTACTTTTTCTTTGGCGCAAAGAAAAAGTAACAAAAAGAAACAAGTCCGCAGAAGTCGCGTCCGGCGACTTGCGCGGACGGGCGCACGTCCTTGTGCGCCCCGCCATAATTGCGGCTGTTACGTAATTTGCAACTTTTTGATTTATTCAACACGACCTAGCGGCTAACAGCTGCCAGCTACCCACTATTCTGCAAATGTTTTCTGTAGTCAAAAACCATATCGAAAAGCCCTGTTACCGCCACGACTTGCAAGAAAAACATATTTAAAATCAGTATCACGAAAATTATTCTCCGCACGAATTTTGAAACTTTGTACCTGTCAGCCAAGTATGAAAGCAGTGAAAAGCCCTGTATAAGCCCCGCTATAGCGGCTAAAACCAGCGCATTGAATGCTATGAAGTATAAAACGCTTATCTGCCGAGTTTGTCCCCAGTACAGCCCCAGCGCCGAAAATGACGCGAGGTACAAAAAAGCTACGGGAAATCTCCACTGCGTGAAAGGCGGCAGCGGCTCCGCGAACTTCATACGCAATTTTTGAAAAATCCACTTCGACAAAATGTAAGTGCCGACCGTATTTATCAGCGCCACGAAAAATAAAATTATCGGCGTCAACACCGCGAATAACTGTACAATCGGCTCAACCATTGCCTTTGCCTGGTTGATAACCTGCGGCTCCACGCCCATACTTTCATAGACTTCAAATGACTGCGTCAATGAATCGCGTACCAATTCCATATCCTGTTCGACGACATCGACGCCGGCAACTATCGCCAACATTGCTACTGAAACAATCTGCGCGAGGAAACCGGTAATAAGCACGGGTATGAAACATTGTACCGCGCTGAAGCCTCTGTTAAGGCATTGACCGAGTACCAAGCCGCACAGACCGAAACTCAGCGTCATTCTTACGGCTTGTATCGGTCCCGTGAACATTAAAAGCAACACGAACGATACGGCAACTGCCGCCGCGCCTGATTTAAATCCTTGCCGCACTGTCAGCACTGCAATCGGTACCGCGCAGAAAAATTCCACGAAGGCGCCGAGAACCGGCAGGTATATTGCCGCCAAACTTAATATTACCGTCAACGCCGCAAGCAAGCCGCCTTCAACCGTCGGCGTAACTTTACTTTCCATTTAACACCAACTTTACTTGAATTAAGAATTAAGGACGAAATTTTCAACTGCCTGTGCAAAACCGTCATCTTCACAAGCCGCCGTAACAAAATCGCAGGACGCCTTCACCTCGTCCGTACCGTTGCCCATTGCAATGCTTTTACCTGCCGCCTTAAGCATTGGTAAATCGTTATCCGAATCGCCGATAGCCATAACCTCCGCGCGGTCAACGCCCAACTTTTGAGCCAAAATTTTTACTGCCGCCGCCTTCGATACGCCGGGACAAATTATTTCCGTGTAAATCGGCGTGGACTTCGTAACATCAATTTTACCGGCAAATTCCGCTTTAAGCGTCGCCATTCGCGCCAATGTCTGCTCCTCATTATCGGCAATGCTTAACAGTTTACAGACGTGCGAAGTTTTATTTTTCATACCGTCCCAACCAATCGCCGCGCCTTGAACCTTTTGCATTGTCTGATAGTAATCGGCGTACTTGTTAAATTCGGCGTAGTACAAATTATCTTCGCTGTAGCTCTGCAAGTACCAATCCTGCCGCTTGTAAAAATTCACCAGCTCCGTGACAAGGTCTTCCGGCAGATACTCGGCGTGTAAAATTTCGCCTTCAACCGATTTAATCAATGCGCCGTTGTAGGTGATAATCGGCACGTTGACGCCGAGTTCACGTGCTATCGGCAAGGCGGCTTTGTACATTCTGCCTGTTGCTATGGTGACGGTAATGCCCGCTGCAACCATTTTTTTTACCGCGTCTATATTCCGCGCAGAAATTTTTTTGCCCGGCGTTAAAAGCGTACCGTCAATGTCGCTTACAAATAATTTCACGCCCATTGTCTAATCCCTACTCTCTACCATACTATCGATCCAACCACTATCGATCTATCGATCTATCGATCCAACCACTATCGATCTATCGATCTAACCACTATCGATCTATCGATCTAACTATACTTCTTGTCGCGCAGAAGGAAAAATCCTACAACGCCGTCAATCGCCACCAAGAGCATTATGTTCACGTCAAAAAATAAATTCGCAATGAACGTCGCCAAAATTATGATAATCGGCAGTACCAATTTTTTCTTGCACTGCTTAATTAAAAGGTCAATCGCCACATTTAAAAGCAACGCCGTCGCTCCGCACTGCATACCTTTTAAAACGAGTTGGACGCTTTCATTTTTGGCAACCAAGTCATAAAATGTTGCAACAATCGTGATAATAATCAGCGGCGGCAGTACCGTAGCAAACATGCCGACAAGCGCGCCTGCAACTCCCGCCATGCGATAGCCGAGCATAATCGCCGTGTTCACCGCCATAATGCCGGGCGTTGACTGCGCGATAGCTACCATGTTCAAAGTCTCTTCGTCGCTTATCCAGTGAAATTCGTCTACGTACTTCGCCTTAAGCAGGGGGATTATAACATAGCCGCCGCCTACCGTAAACATACTTATGATAAACGTAGATTTGAACAGTTGCCAGTAAAAATTTTTGTCACGCATTAATAAAATCTACTCCTCATCATTGCAAAGTTACACGACAATTTTTTCAAGGTTTTCCCACTCATCTTGAAAATATTCTTTTAAAATTTTTTCAGTCTTTTTATGATAGGTTATCTTACTTAAGTTGATACAATCTTGAAATGCACCTTCACCGATAGAAGTCAAACCGGCGGGAAGATTTATTTCTGTCAACGATTCGCAACCATTGAATGCATAGCCTTCAATTTCAGTTAAGCCTTTGGGGAATTTTACTTTTTTCAACGCCGTGCACTCGCTGAATGAACCCCACGCAACAGAAGTCAAAGCGGCGGGAAGATTTATTTCTGTCAACGACTCGCAGCCGCTAAATTGCCAAGCACCGAGCTCAGTCAAGCCTTTTGGCAATTTTATTTTTTTCAACGCCGTGCAATGTTCAAATGCTCCGTTACCTATAGCGGTTAAATCTTCCGGCAATTTTACTTTTTTCAACGCTGTACACCCGTCAAACGCCCCTGTACCGATTTCATTTAAACCGTCCGGCAATATAATTTCAGTCAACGCCGTACACTCTTCAAATGCAAAGTTGCCGATAGAATTTAAACCGTCCGGCAATTTTAATTTTTTCAACGCCTCGCAACTTTCAAATACCGAATCACCGATATAAGTCAAACTTTCCGGCAAATTTATTTCAGTCAACGCCGTGCAATTTTGAAATGCAAAATTACCTATATCAGTCAAACCGTTCGGAAATTTTATTTCCGTCAGCGCCGTGCAATTTTGGAATGCGCCTTCACTGATAGAAGTTACACCTTCGGGAAATTCTACTTCTTTCAATGAATAACAGCCGTTAAATGCCCAGTC
>JAFTEG010000122.1 GCA_017453765.1 Selenomonadaceae bacterium | reverse complement strand
GATACTTTTCTTTTGCGCCAAAAGAAAAGTATATCTAAAAAACTTAAAAATTTATTAATGTTTGAATTAATCAACACGCCCTAGCTTATATTTAAAAAGTATTCGGTCGGCAATGTAGATAAACCGTTGACGGATTGAATCTCGGCAGAAATCCGATACCCGTGCCGTCGTAAAATCTACAGCGTTAAGGCGTCAGAATAGCGAGACACAGACTAAGGGCTAAGACACTCGAAGTCGAGAGAACCGCTGGCTCAGGCACTCGCCCCAGATAGACCTTAGAATGTTTTGTAGTTAAAGTAACGGGCTTGGGATATATTCTCAAGTCAAAACGGGTGAAGTCAACCACCCGATGATGTCTAACCTACGAGGAAGAGTTATCGTTTGAACCTCGCTAACTGTAAAGACAGTTTACGGTACGGACAAGCTCGCGACTTTAGTCGTGAGTAGTTGACTAAAACTACTCCTTAAAAATTTAGCTTGAAACCTGCGAAATTATAAAATTACACCAATCGTCAAGACCAGTTTCCTGCGTGCAGGAAGTCTCGACGATTTTTATTTGCGGGTGAATGGTTGATAAATCTGCGCGGGCTTGCTCAAGATTAAAATTCGTGAACGGCAACAGGTCAACCTTATTCAAAATTGCAACGGCAGATTCTTTGAAAATCAGCGGATACTTTAACGGCTTGTCGTCGCCTTCGGTAACGGACAGCACAACGGCTTTAATGTTTTCGCCAACGTCAAATTCGGCGGGACAAACCAAGTTGCCGACGTTTTCAACAATCAGCAAATTAATTTCGTCAAGGTTAAGCGATTCCGCCGCGCGTCGTACCATTGCCGCATCAAGATGACAGCCGCCGGCAGTATTAATCTGCACCACCGGTACATTTTGCCGCTCAATTCTTTCGGCGTCACGCGCAGTGAACAAATCGCCTTCAATCACGGCAACACTGAATTTTTTCGTAAGCTTGGACAAAGTTTTTTCAAGCAACGTCGTCTTGCCGCTACCTGGCGAACCCATTAAATTCACAACGAAAATATTTTTGTCGCGGAACAGTTTTCGATTCTCCTCCGCGATTTTTTCATTTTCGCCCAAAATATTTTTCATCACTTTAACTTCCATAATGCCCTGCCTTAAATTCATTTCACTGACTTAAAAATAAACCTTGACTTAAAAATAATATCTTGACTTAAATTTTACAGCGCCTTGACGCGGGAAACAAACTCGTTGCAGTCCAACGCGCCTTCAAGCGGTTTTTTGTCAAATACCATGAAGTAGCCGTACCGCTCCGAATTTGATTTTGACTCCCACAGCTTGCCCAAATTTAATTTTTGTTTCGAGTCCGAATTGTCGCGGTCGTCGCCCTTAACTTCAACCAGCAACAACACGCCGGATTCAGTCATAATCATAAAGTCGGGGTAATGGTTGATAAAGCCGTTTATGAAAAATTCTTTCTTGGCGCGGTTACGGTGCCACCAACGCACATTGTCCAGCGCAGATACCTGCGAAATAATTTTGTATTCCAAATTGTTCATGTCGTCGGCTTCGGCAGTGTAAAGTGACTTCGCCATATTTTTAGTGAAGTTGGACGGCGTAATTGTCGCCGGCATTTCGTAATTCGGCTTGGCAAAAATTTTTCTCGCGTCAACCTGCGCAAAAAAGTTTTTCGTCGCGTAGTCGGCAAGCACTTCATCAATTTTCTGCTCAATGCGCCGCGCATAAGCCTCTGTGTGCTGTAACGTGTCACGAAGTCTTTCAACGTCGAATGTAGACAGCACACGTGCCACGTAGTCGCGAACTTCCTTTTCACGCGGAAAATTTCTGTGCTGATTTATAATCTTTGCAATCTTAGCCGCGCAGTGCCGAATTTTTCCCGGCGTCGGTAAAGTGTCGAAATACTCTGCAAAATATTTAGCCTCACGCTCGGCAAAATAGCGGTACGTTAAGCGGTTGGGGTCGTCATAAAAATCATAAGCAACAATTTCACGGTGAATGTCGTCAAAATTAATTTCCGCGTCCTTGTCAGTCAATGTGCAGTTTTTGCAAAGAACCTCGCGTGAAACTTTTTCATCGTCGCCGTCGCCGAACAAAAATATTTTTTGACCGCGCAGAAAGAATTGCGGCAGTACAATTTTATCGTCGCCTTGAAATGATTTTTGCATTGGAAATTCATTTATCGCGTCAACGTGACTTTTCGGCGTCGCGCTTGTACCGGCAGTTTTCTTTTTATAATCGTCGTCAAACTTCTGCGTAATGCCGAAAAGATTATCCGTCACTGTGTCGACAACTTTTTTAGTCATCTCTTCATCTTGCGGAGAAATTTTTTCAGCGTCAGCATTATCAGTATTTTCATCAGCGTTATCACCGGTCGAAGTGTCGGCAGTGCCAATCTGCGCGGAAGTGTAGTTATCGGCAACTTCATCAGTCGCGGCGTCATCAGCAGTCACAGTGTCGGCAGTTGCCGGTACGTCGCCTTCCTCCGGTCTGAACAATGTCAATTCCAATTCATCAACCGCGCGATATTCATTTTCAGAAAATCCCGCCGCATTCAAACCGTTTGAAACTAAATTAAGCGTCGCACGAAAATCATCGGAAGAAGTCAGCACGTAACTCAAATTCAATGGCGTCTGCGCAAAAGTTTTCGTGTAAGGTCTGCGCAAAATTCTGCCTACAATCTGCTCCACGTCAACCGCCGAATTTCTATTTGCCAAAGACGCCAATACATACGCAAAGGGGCAGTCCCAACCTTCCCTAAGCGCGTTCACCGTGATTATGTAGCGAATCGGACAATCTTTCGACAGCAGGTCAACGCCTTTCAATTCGTTTATCGTCGCCGTCTTTATCGCAATTTGTTCAGCCGGAATTTTATCTTTCTTTATCAACCTGTCACGAACTTTATCAAACGTCGCACGATCTTCCTTGCCCTTTGATTCGGCTTGAAACAAAACTATCGGTCGAATGTAATCCATTTCATCAGCCGCGTACTGTTCAAGCCTGTTTCTGACACTAATCGCCTGCTGTATCACGTCGCCGCGCACCTGCTTATTGAAAACTACAAGCGGAATTTTTATCATACCTTCCGCCTTCAAATCCCGCGCAGGTACAAAACTTATGACGTTGCTTGTAGCTTTCGGCGTCGCGGTAAGCTCCAAAATAAAGCCGGGATTAAAATTTTTCAGCATTTCAAGACTCAGCGTCGTCGTGGCGTGATGGCTTTCATCAACTATCACAATCGGTCTGTAGTGGCGTATCGTGTTTATCAGCGAATCTTCCTCCGCATCGGCTAATTTATCTTCGTCCTTAATCTGCGCGGCAAAATTGCTCATATGCGAATTTTCTTGGTAGACTTTGTAACCGTCCTTATTCTTGCGGCGAAATGAATCGTAACTCAACACCAAAATTGAAAGTTGCTCGTCCACTTCAATCGGCGAAAAATTTTCCCCTGCCAAAAGTTGTTCCTTTGTATAAACCTGCACTTGACCGTTAAAATCCGCCGTAATTTTTTGCCGGTAAGGGTGCGTAGCGTCACTTAAATTTTTGTACGTCTGCGTCAAAATTGTTTCCGAAGGCACGATCCATACTACAATCCGTGACGGGCAAAGGCGGTGTATCGGCTTAAGGCTCGCCGCCGCCATAAATGTCTTGCCGCCGCCTGTCGGGACTTTAAAGCAAACTTGCGGCACGCCCGCTATATTTTGGTGGTACGGCACGCCTACTATGTCCGCCTCCGCCGCGCAGATTTTGTACGCCGTCTGAAACGTGTTGCCTTCGCTTAAAAGCTCCAAAAATTTTTCAAGACTGTTTATCGCCTTCCGCTGATAGTTTTTTAATATCATTCAGCATCACTCCAAATTTTTACTATATCGCGCGGAATTTTTTTGAACTCTATTTTATATTTTTGTAAAAATTCTTCACCTACCGCGTTACTCTCGGCAAATATCACATATGAATCTGCGCGGGTTCGCATCGTCGCCAAAAAGTCGCTGTCCAATACGCCGGTATAAAAATAGTACGCCGTGCCTTTGTCGACGCCCAAAAATTCCGCGCAGTCGTCGCACTCCGGCTTAACGTACTCTGTCGCCGTCTCCGTCGCCCATACGTAGCCGCGAATCTGTTCAAGCGAAACGGCGGGATTTATGTCACCTTCCACAAACAGCGGCTCGCCCACTTCATAATAATCAAAACTGCCGCCGACACGCCGTACCCTCTCCGCCGTGATACTTTCGGCGTAGGGTTCCATTTCTATCAAAATAAATTTTCTGTCGCCGCCGTCCGCCGCATTTAAATTCAAAACTGCATGAGCCGTCGTCCCGCTACCTGCAAACGCGTCCAGCACGATTGAATTTTTGTTTGGATACATTTGCAAAATATATTCAATCAATTCAACCGGCTTAGGAAAATTAAATTCAAAGCGATTGGCTTTTACCCATTTTGTAGTTGCTTGTGTGTCGAAAAATAAAACCGATTTTGCCAGCGAAGTATCATCTTCAAACAAATAATTTTTTAATTGCGGCATTACAGTTTCATCTTTACCGAAAAAAATTTTCCCCGCCGCTATCAAACGGTTCATTTCATTTTCCGAATAAGCCCAGCCGCGCCCTCCAACTTTGCAAGGTAATTTCGTTACAGGATGGATAATGTCATAAAAATTTTTGCTGTTTGGCGCAGTCAAGTCACTTGCTCTGAAAGGTCCTTTTTCGTCGGAGTATGTATAATGGTCAAATTCAAAGAAACGTGGATATTTCGTAAGCGTCAAAAGTTCCTTATGAATTTCTTCTGCACTAAAACCGCTTTTAATCAACCGAAGGCAACGCTTTTTAAATTCGTCTGCATTAGATTTTTTTACACGCCAATTTTTAGGCGTAGAGTTTATATCTTTGGCGTAAATCAATAAATATTCGTGAGTGACGGAAATAAAATTTGCATTATTCTTTGCAGAATTAGACTGCACTATTGATTCTGCTACAAAATTCTGCGCGCCGAAAATCTCATCGCATACCAATTTCAAGTTGGCTTGCTCATTGTCATCAATGGAAATAAAAATGGCGCCGTCGTCAGACAAAAGTTGCTTAAGCAGTTTTAAGCGCGGGTACATCATGCAAAGCCACTTGTCGTGCCGCGTTAAATCTTCGCCCTCACGTCCGACAACTTGACCGAGCCATTTTTGAATCTGCGGCGAGTTGACATTGTCGTTGTAAATCCAGCCTTCATTGCCGGTGTTATACGGCGGATCAATATAAATGCATTTGACGCGCCCTGCGTACAGCGGGAGTAAAGATTTAAGTGCAAGCAGGTTATCGCCGTGAATGATTTTGTTGCCGGAAGTGCCGCCGAAATTGTATTTGAAGTCAAGTGCGTGACAGGGAACCTGCGCGGCGTAGTTTACAACCTTGTCTTTACCGAGCCAATTAAGCGTTGGCAAAAAATCACTTCCTTTAATTGCGTATTTCAAATTAAATATGATAAAATTTTGTTACGAGGTGAATTTTTTGAGTAATTTGGAAAAAGCTAAACAAAGACTTAGAGAAACGCCAAAAGATTACACATACAATGAAGCGCGCCAACTCTTGAATAAACTTGGATTTGTAGAAAATACTAAAGGTAAAACATCAGGTTCGAGAGTAGGATTTTACAGAGAGTCGGACGAAAGTATAATTTTGTTACACAAGCCGCATCCCGGCAACGAAATGAGTATAGCTGCCGTGAAGTCTTTGGCAGAATATCTTACTCAAAAAGGTGATTTGTAGGAGATGATTATTTTGAAGACAGAAAAATACAAAGGCTTTCAAGCTACGGTGAAATTTGAGGAGAATATTTTTTTCGGAAGGCTTGACGATATAGAAGACTTGGTAACTTTTGAATGCGAAAATAAATCTGACGTTGAAAATGAATTTCGAGCGGCGGTAGATGATTATTTGGATTTTTGCGAATCAGTAAGAAAAGGCGGAAGAAAAAATTCCGTCGCCTAAACAACCTGCGTACCGATACCGGCGGCGGTGAAAAGTTCGAGTATGATAGAGTGAGGTAAACGACCGTCGATAATGTGAGCTTTATTGGCGCCGTTATGAAGAGCGTGAAGGCAGGCTTCAACTTTTGGAATCATACCGCCGGAAATAATTCCCTCGCGTATAAATTCGCGTGCCTCTTGCGCAGTCAGCGTAGAAAGGAAAGATTCATTGTCGCCTAAAGTTTTATAAACGCCGTCCGTGTCAGTAAGCAGTAAAAGTTTTTCAGCGCGAAGAGCACCGGCGATATCAGCGGCAACGTAATCGGCATTGATATTGTAACTTTCGCCGTCATCACCTACGCCGATAGGGGCAATGACCGGAACATAGTCACGCGAAATTAAATCTTCCAAAATGCGCGCGTCAACCTTTTTGCACTTGCCGACGTAGCCGATATCGACTTTAACCTTGTCGGCTTGTTCGTAAACGGTGGCAAGTTTTTTTTCAGCCTGAATTAAGCCCGCGTCCTTGCCGCTTAAGCCGACAGCACGAAGACCGCGCCGATTGAGCCGCGTTACAATTTCGGAATTAATTTTGCCGTCAAGTACCATTTCGGCAATTTCTACGGTTTCTTCGTCCGTGACACGAAGACCGCTTACGAATGAACTTTCCTTGCCGACTTTTTTAAGGAACTGGGTAATTTCGGGACCGCCGCCGTGAACAATGACAACCTTAATGCCGACGTACTTCATAAGCGCCACGTCCTGCATAACTTTTTCTTTCAAATCGTCATTAAGCATGGCATTGCCGCCGTACTTTATGACAATGGTTTTGCCGTAAAATTCTTGAATGTAAGGCAGAGCCTCAATCAAGATATCGGCTTTATGCGCGGCGGTGAAATTTTTAATCTGCGCGGCGTCTTTGGCGTCAAGTTCATCGTCTTTTTCATCGTCGGAATCATCATCAAACTGGGACGACATTTTAATAATTTCTTCTGCCAGTTCTTCATCCGTGATATCGGGATTGAGTTTAACCCTGCCGATAAGTTCAAGCGTCCAATCTTCAATCAGCTTGTCATCAACTTTGGCGTCTTCGATTAAATCTTCAACCGAAACATTTTCTTTGGACACAAAATTTTTGAGAATGCGTTCAGCCAATTCCTTTTTCAAAGTCTCTTCATTAATCATAAAAGTCAACTCCATTAAATTTTAATTGAAATAAAGGTGTCCGTCGTCATCATCTGCAAAATAATATTTTTTATCAAGGTCAAAGCACTTATGCCAATATTCGTCGTCAGTAATTTTACCGGCGTTGCGTTGGGCGATAATCTCATCAAGCTCATCAAGCCAAAAATCCCACTCGCACTTTTGTACAGGTTTACCGGCAAGCGTAGATTCTTCGTCATAACGTTGAACACAAGAGCGGGTATGTTCATGATCCAGTTCAATGGACATACGATTAAATTCAAGGTCGGTAATTTCGCCGCGCTCGTGCTTGTCAATAAGAATGCCTTCAGCCGCCGAAAAAATTTTGTCGTTTGCAATATCTGCAGGCGTTATCGCGCCAATTTCAACATAAACCTTGCGCAAATCTTCCCACGCAGTCAAGCCTTTTGTCCGCTCGGTCAAGTATTCTTTTGTAAATTCCATATCAATCGCCCCTTTCTATGTAATCTTCCAATTCGTTTTTAGCTTTTTCAATTTCACGGCGCGGAGTTTTTTGAGTATCCTTTTTGAATTGGTGCAGTAAAAGAAATGAATCTTCAATCCACGCGGCAAATAAAATTCTGTCCGGCACAGGACGAAGTTCCCAAATTTCGCCTTCAATATGCTTGACAAATTTTTCACCGGCGCGGGTACCTTCGTCCATAAGTTTATCTATACAGCGCTTTATTTTTCGGAATTTTATGTTGCTGTCTTTGTCACCTTTTTGAAAAAGGTCGTTGGTGTAATCTCGAACAGGTGAGTTGCCTTTGCTGTCTTCGTAAAAGATAATTTTTTGCATACCTTCACCTGCATAAAACTACTTCCTGCGTCCGCAACAATTTTTATATTTTTTGCCGGAGCCGCACGGACAGGGATCGTTACGCCCAATTTTTTTACCATCGGCAGTTTTAGGCTTTTTCTTAGTTTCGGCAGGTGAACTTTCGTCGCCGTGTGACGCCCGCGCAGTTTGCAATCTGTCTTGCAGTAAATCTTCTTCGCGCTGTACAATGGAAACATGGTACATTAACGCGGCAATTTGGTCTTGTATCGCCGCCTCCATTTCTTCAAACATTGCCAACGCCTCAATTTTGTATTCGACAAGCGGGTTACGCTGACCGTACGCGCGCAGGTTAATGCCTTCGCGGAGCATATCCATATGGTCAAGGTGTTCCATCCATTTATTGTCGACGATGCG
>JAFTEG010000121.1 GCA_017453765.1 Selenomonadaceae bacterium | reverse complement strand
CGCTACGGTTTGACTTGCAAGCCCCATAGCACGAATTTTGTCTTGGTCAAGTTCCAGCCGCATTACCTTGCTGTCCTCGTGCCAGTCAAGATTTATATTTGTAACGTTTGGGTCTTCCGCAATTTTCGCCGCAACTTTTTCGGCAACTTCCTTCGTCGTCGCGATATCAAAGGCGGACACTCTCAGCATTACGGGATAATCTGAAGGCGGTCCCGTCTGAATGTAGCGCAAATTACTTTGGACGTTCGGAAAATTATCAGCCATCTCATTTTTAATTTCCGCCGCCAAAACTTCACGCGCCGCCGTATCCTCAGCAACAATTACAAACTGCGCGTAGCTGTCACGATCTGAAATGAGATTAAGCGTCAGCACGAAACGCGGCGCACACCTGCCTACGTAGTATGAGTAGTTTGAAATTTTATCTGCGCGCTGTGAAAGGAAATTTGAAAATCTTTCGGCGTCACTTTCCGTAGCCTTGAGCGATGAACCGTTCGGCAGGTACATATCTACAATAATTTCGGGTCGCAGTGACGGCGGGAAAAATTCTGCCGTGATAAACTGCATTGCCCAAATTGACGCCGCAAAAATTAAAGCCGTCGCAATCAGCACGGTTTTTTTGTACGTTAAAAATTTTTCCAAAACTGCGCGGAAGATTTTATAAAATTTATTTTGGTACGGGTCAACCTTTTCACCTTCACCGACTTTCACGCGGATAATGTAGTAGCCGTAAAGCGGCGCAACCATTACAGAGACAATCCAAGATAATATCAGCGCCGTTGCAATGACGGGGAAAAGCGCGCTACAAAATTCGCTGGCAATTCCCTTTGCAAAGGCAACCGGTATAAATCCCGCGCAGGTTATCAGCGTGCCGGTAAGCATAGGTTTAGCCGTCGCGTTGAATGCATAACAAGCCGCGTCGAATCTGTTCAGCCCGCGTTCAAGTTGCACGCTCATCATTTCTACGGCAATAATCGCGTCGTCTACCAAAAGTCCCAGCGAAATTATCAGCGCGCCGAGTGAAACTTTGTGCAGGTCAATGCCAAAAAGGTACATTACCACGAAGACGCCTGCCAATACCAGCGGAATGCAACCCGCCACTACCAAGCCGGTACGCAAGCCCAAACTTAAAAAGCTTACCGCCAAAACAATTACAATCGCCTCAGTCAAGGTTTTGACAAATTCGCCGATTGATTCTTCGACAACTTGCGGTTGGTCGGAGACTTGATGAATTTCCAATCCCAGCGGTAAATTTGCCTGTTCGCGTGAAATAATTTCTTCCAAGTCGTCGCCGAGTTTTAAAATATTTCCGCCGGGCGTCATTGACACGGCAAGCCCAACGGCAGGTTCACCGTTAAAAAACATTTTCGGCGTTGCGGGGTCAACACTGCGCCTTTCAACCGTCGCAATGTCGCCGAGTCTGAAAATTTTTCCGCCTGCATTAATCGGCGAATTTTTTATTGCGTCCACCGCGTCAAACTGTCCCGTAACACGAATGAAAACTTTGTCGGACTCTGTTTCAATAAACGGCGTCGCAGTCATTTCATTTTGCTGTTGCAAAGTCGCGGCGATAACCTGCGGGCTTATGCCAAGTTCAGCAAGCTTTGAACTGTCAACCTCGACATAAATTTTTTCAGCCTGTTCACCGATTAACTCAACCTTCTGCACGTCGGGCAGCATTAAAATATGTTGACGCAAATTTTCAGCGTGTTGCCTAAGTTCTTCGTAAGAGTAGCCGTTACCGGTCACGGCGTAGATTGAGCCGAAAACGTCGTCGAATCGGTCATTGTAAAAGGGACCGTAAACGCCGGCGGGAAAATCGCGCTTGACATCTTCACAAAAATTTCTAACGTCGCGCCACGTCGGTCTGATTTCTTCCTTTGCAATGTCGTCGTCAAGCTCCACGTAAATTACGGTACGTCCCGCCCAAGTTTCGCTGGTAACTCTCTTAAGGTGCGGCACGTCTTGAATTTTTTTCTCAAGCTTATCGGTGACTTGATTCTGCATTTCTTCAGCCGTCGCGCCCAACCAAACGGCGCTGACAACCATTTGGCGAATGGTGAAGGCTGGGTCTTCCATACGTCCGAGCTTAGTGTAGGCGAAGACGCCGCCTATTGCCGTAACGATTATGAAGTACCAAACCAAGACGCGGTTATTAAGTGACAGTTCAGTTAAATTTTTCATTGTTTTT
>JAFTEG010000120.1 GCA_017453765.1 Selenomonadaceae bacterium | reverse complement strand
TAGCCCCTAACCCCTAACCCCTATTATCGAGGTGACAAATTTGATTACGAATGCGCCGAGAGGCACGAAAGATATTTTGCCGGAACAAATTACCGGCTGGAATTACATTGAAGACGAAGTGAGAAAAATCTGCGCGGCGTACGGCTACGAAGAAATTAGGACGCCGATATTTGAACACACTGAACTTTTTCAGCGCGGCATAGGCGAAACTACGGACGTTGTGTCGAAGGAAATGTACACTTTCACTGACAGAGGTAACCGCTCCATAACACTGCGACCGGAAAATACCGCGTCGGCAGTTCGCGCGTACCTGCAGAATAAACTTTACGCGGCAGGCAACTTGGTGAAACTTTTTTATATCGGCTCAATGTTTCGCTACGACAGACCGCAGGCAGGCAGGCTCAGGGAATTTCACCAATTCGGCGTCGAGGCGTTGGGTGAAAAAAATCCCGCCGTTGACGCGGAAATAATTTTGCTTGCGTGGAACTTTTTAAAAAATTTGGGACTTGATGAACTTGAACTTAAAATTAACACGGTAGGCTGTCCCGCGTGTCGACCGGTCTACAGGCAGAAATTAATTCATTACTTCAGCGAATATCACGACGAACTTTGCGGCGATTGCAAGAGTCGGCTTGAAAAGAATCCCCTGCGAATTTTAGATTGCAAGGTTGACGCGGACAAAGATTTTATGGACGACGCGCCGAAAATTGAAACTTGTCTTTGCGATGAGTGCCGTGAACACTTTGCGCGCGTGCAGGAGCTTTTAACTGCGGCGGGCGTTGAATTTAAAATCGACAGTCGCCTTGTACGCGGGCTTGACTACTACACGAAGACGGCATTTGAAATTCAGTACACGCCGTTGGGTGCGCAGTCGGCATTGGCAGGCGGCGGACGTTATGACGGGTTGGTTGAAGAAATTGGCGGTGCGCCTACACCCGGCATCGGTTTTGCGGCAGGCATTGAAAGAATTTTAATCGCGCTTGAGAAACAAAATTTAATTCCTGCCGCGCAGAAAAATCTTGACGCGTTTATCGTGACGGCGGGACGTGAGGCGGAAGTTTGCGGCTTTAAACTTTTAAATAACCTGCGTAAAAAAAATATCGCGGCAACAATGGATTTTGCGTCACGCAGTATGAAAGCGCAGATGAAACAGGCGGCGAAGTCCGGTGCAAAGTTCGCGCTTATAATCGGCGAAGATGAGGTTAATGAAAACGCCGTTACCGTGAAAAATCTTGAAACGTCCGCGCAGAATAAAATTTCCATTGACGAAGTTGCCGCTATGGTAATGCGTAATGCGTAATGCGTAATTCGTAATTCGTAATTCGTAATGCAATAACTATTCACTATTTACTACTTACTACTAACTATTTACTACTCACTACAAAGGAGATTTTAAAATTGTATGCGGGAACATTCGGTGCTACAACTCAAGGCGTCGACGGCTTAATAATCAAAGTGGAAGTGGACAGCGCCAACGGTATGCCTTCTTTCGACATTGTAGGCTTGCCCAGTACGTCCGTGCGCGAATCCAAAGAAAGAGTGCGTACGGCGATAAAAAATTCCGGCTTGCGTATGAAGTTGGAAAAAATCACGATTAACCTTGCACCGGCTGAAGTCAAGAAAGAAAGCTCCGGTCTCGACTTGCCGATTGCAATAGGAATTTTGGCGGCGCAGGGCGCAATTTCGGCTGAAAAGTGCCGCGAATTTTTATTTGTCGCCGAATTGTCATTGGAAGGTAAACTTTCACCTGTCAACGGCATTTTGCCGATAACCGTCACTGCGCGGGACGAAGGCATTAAAAAAATTATCGTCTCTAAAGATAACGTCAATGAAGCTTTACTGGTTGACGGCATGGAAGTTTACGCGCCTTTGAACCTTGTAGAATTGGTGGATTTTTTGAACGGCGAAATATCGCTTGAACCTGAAAAATCTTCGACGGTTGAAAGTGCGGAAGAATTTATAGAAGTTGTCGACGACTTCGCGGACGTGCAGGGACAATTTATGGCTAAGCGTGCGTTGGAAATTGCGGCGGCTGGCGGTCACAACGTCTTAATGGTCGGCGTACCCGGCTCCGGCAAGACAATGTTGGCTAAGCGTATGAGTACCATTTTGCCGGAATTGACACGGGACGAGGCGTTGGAAGTCACGAAAATTTACAGTATCGCGGGGAAGTTGGGACGTAACGGCGGCTTAATTACAACACGTCCTTTTCAGAATCCCAATCACGATGCGTCAATGGCGGCGATTATCGGCGGCGGCACGAATCCAAAACCCGGTCAAGTCACGCTTGCTCATCACGGTGTACTTTTTCTTGACGAGTTGCCGGAATTTAAACGCCCCGTCATTGAGGCGTTGCGTGAACCTTTGGAAGAACGTCAAATTACCGTTAGTCGAGTAAGCGGCACTTTGACATTTCCTTCCAGTATGATTTTAATCTGCGCGATGAATCCCTGCCCGTGCGGTTGGCGCGGCGATAAAGATCACGGTTGCCAATGTTCCGAATACGAAATAAAGCGGTATATGCGTAAGCTGTCGGGTCCCTTGCTTGACAGAATCGACATTCATATAAGAGTGCCGCGCGTGCCGTACAAAGATTTAAGTTCAAAGCGTCGCGCAGAACCGTCAAGCGAAATTCGCAAGCGCGTTTCTGCCGCACGAAAAATTCAGCTTAAGCGGCTGGAAAAATATCATTTATTCTGCAACGCGCAGATGAATCACGCAATGCTACAAAGTCTTTGTACCATGTCGGAGCAGGCGGAAAAACTTTTGAAAGACGTATTCGAGTCGAAAAAACTTTCAGCGCGTTCATATGACAGAATTATAAAAGTCGGTCGCACCATTGCAGATTTGGACGGCGGCGCAGATTTAATTTCAGACAAACACATTGCAGAGGCTATCAAACATCGCAACGATATAGATGTGGATTTAAGATAGACTTGGATTTAATGTAATGTTCAAAATAAACTTCAGCCGCGAAATAGATATGTTGAACGGCTCGCTGTGGGACAAAATAATTTTGTTCGCGTTGCCGCTGTCACTAACAGGCGTCATGCAACAACTCTTCAACACGGCGGACGTTGCGGTACTCGGTCAATTCGTCGGCAAAAATGCTATCGCGGCGGTAGGCAACAACGTCTCATTAGTCGGCTTGTTGGTAAGTCTGCTTATGGGCTTAAGCTTAGGCGCTAACGTAGTAATCGCGCAGTTTATCGGCGCAAAAAAATTGACGCACGTCCGTGACTCTGTGCGTACGGCTTTTTTCTTGTCAATAGCAATGGGATTGGTAATCTGCGCGGCGGCAGAAATTTTGGTCAATCCCGTTTTTGAAATGTTGCAAGTGCCTGAAGACGTTGAACCAATGGCGGAGTCGTACCTGCGAATTTACGCGCTGGGTTTGCCGTTCATAAGCATTTACAATTTTGAAGCGGCGATTTTCCGCAGTAAAGGCGACACACAAACGCCGTTAATCGCATTGGCGGCGGCAAGCGTTTTAAACATTGCGCTGAATTTAATTTTCGTCACGCAACTTGACGCGGGCATAAACGGCGTGGCTTGGGCTACAACGATATCAAACGCCGTAAGCGCAGGAATTTTGTTTTACGCGCTGTTACATTCAGTCGGACTCGTAAGGTTACGGCTGGACAAAAAAAATATCGATAAAGCCTGCTTGAAAGAAATCGTGCGAATCGGTTTACCCGCCGGCATTCAAGGCATGGTTTTTTCGCTGTCAAATTTGCTGATACAGGCGGCGATAAATACGCTGGGACCGGACGCAATGGCGGCGTCAGCGGCGGCGTTCACGGTAGAAATAAATGTTTTCTGCTTGACAATGGGATTTGGACAGGCGGCGACAACTTTCGTAAGCCAAAACTACGGCGCGGGAAATTTGCCGCGTTGCAAGCAGGCTACTTGGACGGCGCTTAAAATTAACGTGATTTTAATGTTAATCTTATCGGTGACAATTTTGTACTTCGGCGAAAGTTTGGTAAGATTTTTTAACGAAGATGCGGAAGTCGTGCGGCTCGGCGTCATTCGTCTTTGGTACATAATCGCGCCGGAAATTATCAGCGTCGTAATGGAAATTATTTCCGGAGCACTGCGCGGCTACGGCATATCGCTTGCACCGGCGATAATAACTTTAATCTGCGTCTGCGGAATACGAATCACTTGGGTTTTCACGGTCTTTAGAGAAATCCCTACTTACTCGGCATTGATGACGGTTTACGGCGTCAGCTGGTTCGTTACAATGATATTTTTAATTTTGGCGTATCGCCATTACGTGAAGAATTTGAAGGCGCTTGAAATAACTTGATTGGATCGATGGATCGTTGGATCGATGGATCGATGGTTTTCTATCGATCTAGCAACTATCGATCTATCGATCCAGTCACTATCGATCCAGCCACTATCGATCCAGCCTTATTTGCAACAAAAAACCCTTCCGCAATTTGGAAGGGTCTTTTTTATTTCGTTAGACGAAGGTTTTACGCCTCACCGGTAATCATTTCGGTTTGAAGTGCGTCCATCGGATTAGTCGCGTTGACAGGCGTTAAATCTTCCGCGTAGTCATTCGCATTATCATTCGCAGTGTCTTCAGTAAGTTCATAGACGCGCGAAATGTCTGCAATTTCAACGGTGTGCTTTTGTGAACCGGACTGCACGATAATTTTCGTGACGCCGTCCGCCATTGTGACGCCGGTAATTACGCCGCTCAAATTTTCTGTCGTGACAACGGGCTTGCCTTCTTCGTCGGCACTTTCAACAGTATTCGTCCATTCGACGCCTTTACCTATCATGCCGCTAAGTTGTCCGACAAGTACGGAAGTGTCCATATTTGAAACAAGCGTGTTGATTTTGGTAAGCGACTCATTCATATTCGTCATTTGTTCGAGTGACGAGAACTGCGCCATTTCCGCTACAAATTCGCTGTTGTCCTGCGGATCCATAGGGTCTTGATTTTCCAACTGCGTGATGAGCAATTTCAAGAAGGCGTTTTTGTCAAGGTCGTTATTGACCTTAGTGTCCTCTGTTTTCGACGCTTCATAAGCCGCCGCGTCGTACGTCACGCCGTTTACGTTTATCGTGTTGAGTGAACTTGCCATTTTTTTCATCTCCTTTTAGTGAGTAGTAAGTAGTGAATAGTTAGATTATCAATACTATTTACTATTCACTAACTACTATTTACTAATTCCTAAACTTTGTAGTCGACGCCGTCCGCAGAAAGTGTATCTGCATTCGGATTAATCGCCTCTACTACTTCCTCTTCCGCCGCCGCGTCATAATCAACCGCGCCGCGATTATTTCTTTGCTGTTGATTCTGTTGCCACGCCTGCTGACCTTGCCCGTTAAGCAAACCTTCTTCACTAAGCCCCGCGTAAACTTCGACGTTATCAACCTTTATTCCTTGTTCGTTAAGCTCTTGCCTAAGGTGAACAATGGAATTTTCGATAATCGCGCGAACCTGCGCGTTGTCGCTGTAAAAGCTTGCCGTAACCGCGCCGTTCGTGCTTACCGATACTCTCAATGTCAATTCGCCGAGATGTTCCGGTTTAAGCTGAATAACCATTTCGGTGTTGGTGTTGGTACGAATCATACGCGCCTGCTCCACAATCTGCGTCGGTACGTTGAAATCTTCGCGCGGCGCTTGCATTACTTCCGGCGCTTGAACCTGCGCGGTAGGCTGACTTTGCGTCGTGTTCAATGCCGCGATATTGCCTGCGAAATTTTCAACTCCCTGCGGCATTTGTTCTGCAACTTTCGTTTCAACCTGCGCGGTCATAGGCGCGAAGTTTTGTTGGAAGTTTTGAGCGGACTGCTGATTTTGATTGAATTGGCGTGAGAAATTTTGCAAGGGCATTAACGGCTCCGTAGCAGGGCGCGTGTCGTCAACTTGCAAATTTACGCCGAGCATATCTTCTACCACTTGCCGATTGACTGTCTTTGAATCAAGTTGCGGTTGCAGGGAATTTATTTGCGGCTGAATTTCGGCACCGAATTGTTGTTGCTGAAATTGCGGTTGCGCCTGCGACTGCAGTGTCGGCTGATTCGTCACAAGCGGCTGAATATTTTCTTGCGGCTGTACCTGCAACGGCTGATTCGACATTACCGGCTGAAAATTATTTTGCGGCTGTACCTGCAGTGTCGGTTGATTCGCAGTTATGACAGGCTGAAAATTATTTTGCGGCTGTACTTGTACCGGCGCTTGATTCGGCATTACCGGCTGAAAATTATTTTGCGGCTGTACCTGCAAAGTCGCTTGATTCGTCGTCAAAACAGGTTGCACGTCGGTAGGCATTTGCATTTGTACTGGCGCTTGATTCGTCATTACCGGTTGAAAATCAGTTTGCGGCTGTACCTGCAAAGTCGCTTGATTCGTAGCTACAGGTTGCACGTCGGTAGGCATTTGCATTTGTACCGGTGCTTGATTCGACATTACCGGCTGAAAATTATTTTGCGGCTGTACTTGCAGTGTCGCTTGATTCGTCGTCAAAACAGGTTGTACGTCAGTAGGAATTTGCATTTGTACCGGCGCTTGATTCTTAGTTAAAGGTTGCAAGTCAGCTTGTAATTGAGGTTGTATCGACGCTTGGTTAGCAGTCGTGACAGGTTGCAAGTCGGTAGGAATTTGCATTTGTAGCGTTGCTTGGTTTGAGGTTACGGCTTGAGCTTGCAAGGTCGGCTGTACGGCGGCTTGAATGTCAAGTACGCGCGGCTGATATTGCGGCTGAATTTGTACCGGCTGAACGGTTGACGCTTGATCGGACTGCGCGAAGAGATTTTGCAGATTTAAATTTTGCGGTACGTCTTTTTCAGTGTCAGCGCTCTGCCACGTCTTGCCGCTTAAGAAGTCTAACATTGACTGCGCCTTAGTGTCGCGTGCTTGCGGCATAATCGACATTAAATTTGTCGTGTCGACTTCGGCGGGAATTTCTTTCGCGGTCAAAAGGCTTTCATTGCTTGCCGTGAAGTAAAAAGCCATATCAGCTGACATTGCCTGCGCGGGTAAAGTGTCTGCAACGTCTAAAACTGCGTCTGCAACATTATTTTCAATTTGCGCAGGAATGTCATTTAGATTTACGTCACTGATATTGCCGCTGATTCGGCGGGCGTTTGAACGGGATTAAACGCAGGTTGAATTGTAACCTGCTGAGGAATATTTTCACCTGAAATTTCCGTGTCGACGGTTTGAATATTGTCTTGCGGAATTTCAAGAGGAGTTTCGGAATTAATTGTCGGCGCAGTGTCGGTAGGAATAATTTCCGTGACGAGATTTGTCACAACGTTTTGCGTTACGGCTTGAACATTTTCAACGTCGGCTGAAGGTTGATTAGAATTTTTAGGCGCGTCCTGCTTAACTTCTTTCATTCCATGAGTAGATGCGTGGGCGAGTTCGTCAACAGAAGTCGATTCCGCACTTTCCGCCGCCACTTGCGCTTCTTCGGATTGTTGGGGCTGATTCGCCTGCGCGTTAGCCTTGTCCAATTCGGAGCTGAAGTCGCCTTTACTTTTTCGCGTTGAACTTGAATAATTTTTTGTATCGTTACTTCGCGAGGTTACGGAATTTTGGGTGCGGGACGTTGCATTTACATTGGTTTGACGATTCGCCGTCGTGATTGATAATAAATTTGTATTCGCATTTGCCACAGTTGTCGCTCCTTTCTCCCAATGCTATCGTGATTTTCATTAAAACGGTTAAATTTTAGTTGTTAGATCGATAGTTGCTGGATCGATAGATCGATAGTGGTTAGATCGATAGTAACTTTCTCTACATACAATTCGCGAAAAATTTTAAATGCGCCGAGACCGTCAGTAAAAACTTTCACGTCGTAACCTGCGGCATTAAGGCGGGACTTCCACGAATTTTCATCAGCGCCGCCGATATCCTCTGCCAAATGTACGCCGCCGTTAAAAAGCAACGGTGCCAGCAAAATTTTTTCAACGTGACGCGATTTAAGCCGCGCCAAAACGTCATAAAAATTCGGCGTGTCACTTTCCTCAATCACGCCTACATGAATATTTTTATAGTTTTCATCAATGAGCCGCTGAAAATTTTCATAAACGGGATTGTGACGGTGCGGCGAGCCGTGACCGATTAAAATTAAATCTTCGTCCTGCACGGGGAAACATTTTAACACGGCGGCTAAAATTTTTTTATCAAATTCCGTGTCGCATTGCAAAGAAAAAAGCGGCGTCAAAACCTTTACGTCGTCAGCCGCGCAGATTTTAATTTTATTGTCAAATTCTTCACCGGCAGTAAAATGCGTCGGCAGTAAAATTATTTCGCTGTAACCTTCGCCGCGCAGTTTTGAAATTTGTTCGTCGACAGTCAAAACCTTTACGCCGCGTTTAAATAACTTTTTTATGATAAAGTTCGACGTGTACGCAAGGCGCAATTCAAAATTCGGCAACGCTACCGAAATTTCCTTAGCCAGCTCGTCAATGGTACGTGAAAAAATTTTTTCGTCCGCCGTGCCGAAACTTACCAAAACTATTGCTTTGTCTTTATGCATTAACTTTTTCAATCTCCGACGCGATTTTGTTACAAATTCTGTCAAGTTGCGCCTTATTGGGACCTTCCGCCATAACGCGAACCAGCGGCTCCGTGCCGGACGCGCGTACCAAAATTCTGCCGCTTTCGCCCAATTCTTCAATGCCTTCAGTAATTGCGCGTTTAACCGAATCAGCTTCCTGCGAAATTTTTTTATCCTTCACGCGAACGTTAATTAAAACCTGCGGATAAGTCGTCATCATTTCGTTGAGTTCAGATGCACTCTTGCCGGATTTTTTCATTGCGGTTAAAACTTGCAACGCGGTAATAAGCCCGTCGCCGGTAGTTGAGTAATCTGTAAAAATTATATGCCCCGACTGTTCACCGCCGAGATTGTAGCCGTGTTGCAACATATTTTCCAAAACGTACCTGTCGCCTACCGCCGTAATTTCGTAGCGTCCGTTTAAATTTCCAATCGCCTGCCGAAAGCCGATATTCGCCATAACCGTCGTGACAGCGGTATTTTTCACCAGCGCGCCAACGTCCATCATCAACTTTGCACACATAATCAAAATGTGATCGCCGTCAATGACGTTGCCTTTTTCGTCAATGCAAAGACACCTGTCCGCGTCGCCGTCATGAGCAATGCCGATATCTGCGCGGCGGCGTAAAACTTCAAGACGCAAATTTTCAATATGAGTTGAGCCGCATTCGTCATTTATGTTAATGCCGTCGGGTTTATCGCCCATTAAAATTACGTCCGCGCCGAGACGTTTTAAAACTTTCGGCATGGCGTCATAAGCGGCACCGTTCGCGCAGTCCAAAACAATTTGCATACCGTTAAACTTTTCACTCGTCGTGCTTACAACAAAGTCAATGTAGTCATTAAGCAAATCTTTTCGGTATGACAATTCGCCGATTTTCGCGCCGGTAGGTCTTGCAAAAGTGTCGTCAGATTCAATTTTGTAAACGATATCTGAAATTTCATCTTCTACGGCGTCAGGCAGTTTGTAGCCGTTGCCGCCGAAAAATTTTATCCCGTTATCGTAAAATGGATTGTGCGACGCGCTGATAACGATACCGGCGACTGCGTGAATTTTTTTGACAAGGTACGCAACGCCGGGCGTGGGAATGACGCCTACGGAAATTGCGTGACCGCCTGCAGAACAAATGCCGGTGATAAGCGCCGATTCCAACATTTCGCCGGAAATTCGCGTGTC
>JAFTEG010000001.1 GCA_017453765.1 Selenomonadaceae bacterium | reverse complement strand
TCTATTACATTTACCCCGACGGCTACGGCTGGCAAAATATCACCGTTGCCGACGTGACACGCTGGCTTGAACCTTACGGCGTTGCACCTTTTGTAAGCGACGTTGAAATTGAAAACAAAATTCAAGCGTCCGACGGCGAACCCAACTACGTGGGTAAACCTTACAATATCGAGTTGAACGGAAAGTTTTTGCCGCCGGTTGAGCTTAACGGACGCACTTTTATTTCCCGCGCAGTTGTACGCGACACGATAACCTACATTCCCGTAGTACCTATCGCCGTTGCTCTGCAAACAAAAATTGAATGGCGCGCCTCCGAATCCACGCTGAAAACTGCTTACGGCGAAGTCACCGGCTACGAACGCAAAAAGCAAATTTACTGCAACGTCGATGACGCGGTTTTACTTTTCAACATTGACGGCGGTTTACAAAGTTTGCCCAACGGAAAAATTTTAAGTCTGCGTACCGTGCCGCCTTCACCGCCTGAAGTAGTCGATACGCCTTCTAAAGTTGACACGCCTTCTGCAAAATCAGATACGCCGCCTGCCGATAAACCGAAAACCGACGAAACTTTTAAACCTGAAGACGCTAAAGATAATACGCTTAAACCAAGCCAAGACGTTAATCCTGAAGTTAAGCCCGCCGACAAGCCTAAACCTGCCGCCGACGTTAAGTCCGATGATAAAACTAAGTCCGACGATAAAACTAAACGCGATGACAAAACTAAGCCGAATGATAAAACCAAACCTAATCAAGGCGCTGTGACCAATGATAAACCCAAACCTGCCGCTGACGTTAAACAAGACGCTGAAAGCATTGAAGATGTAGACGGTGCAGAAGTTGACGCGCCCTTTCAAAGTCGACCGGCAGAAAGAAGGACGCAAGGCGACGGCAAGTCAAAAACTTTAGACCGCACCAACGAAAGGAAATAGCATGCAAAGATTTATAATAATTGACGGCAACAGTATTTTTTACCGCGCTTTTTACGCGATGCCGCCGTTGACCGCGCCGACCGGTGAACCGACAGGCGCCGTTACCGGTTTTGCCAACATAATTTTAAAAATTCTGCGCGAATACCCTGCCGATTACGCGGCGGTGGCTCTCGACGTTTCACGCAAAACTTTTCGCACGGAAATGTTTTCAGATTACAAGGCGACGCGTGACCATATGCCGGACGAACTTGCCGCGCAGTTGGGACTTATGAAAGAATTTGTTTCGGCACTCGGCATTAAAATTTTGACCGCGCCGAATTACGAGGCAGATGACATTATCGGCACTTTGGCGACGCAGGCTGAAAATTTTGAAGTCGACATAGTTACCGGCGACCGCGACGCCTTTCAGCTTATCACCCCGACCACGCGCGTGCTTTTCAATAAAAATCAAAATAAAAAGCAAACTATCGTAGTTTACGACGAAGAAAAATTTTTCGCCGAATTCAACTTCCCGCCAAAAAATTTGACTGACTACAAGGGCTTGAGCGGCGATTCGTCCGACAACATTCCAGGCGTTAAGGGTATCGGTCCCAAAACCGCGACTAAGCTTTTAAACGAATACGGCACGCTGGAAAATATTCTTGCCAACGCCGATAAAATTTCGCAGAAAAACTTGCGGGAGTCTCTTCAAACTTCCGCCGAAATTGCGACGCTTTCAAAGCAACTCGCGCAGATTAAATGCGACGTACCGGACATTACTTTTGACGCTGAAAAATTTAAAATCACGCCGAATTTCGCGCTTATTGATAAATTCTGCGACAGGTACGCGATGAAAGTTGTCAAGAAAAAGGTTCACGAAATTTTTGACACGTTGGACAATCTCTTTGCCGAAAGTACGATTAACTACCTGCGTGTTGAAAAAATCTGCGCGGAGGTTGACGTAGAAAAAATTTTTGCAGCGGCAAGTTTGTCAATCTGCGGCGGTACGGTGAAGGTTTGGGATGGCGAAATTTTTTCAGTCGACAAAGCGTTGCTTGCGAAAATTTTCAATGAGTTCAGCGGCAAAATTTATGTCAACGGCTTGAAAGAAATTTTGAAAGAGATTGAATTTTCCGTTACGCCGAACGTTTTTGACATTGAAGTTGCCGCGTACCTTGTCTACCCCGAAATGGACGATTACACCTGCGAAAAACTTTTACCGCTGGAATTTGACGGCTTGCAGATGCCTGACGATTCCCCCGCCGCGCAGGTTACCGCTATTGAAAAGTTGGGCAAGCTGTACGAAGAAAAACTTGTCACGCTTGATATGAAAAAGCTCTATGACGAAATTGAACTGCCGCTCACCGACGTTTTGGCGAAAATGGAAAATCGCGGCGTCTTCGTCGACACGAAAAGCCTTGATGAAAAATCTGCCGAAATGGAATTGCGCATTGCCGAGAGTGAAAAAACTATCTACGCGCTGGCTGGTACCGACTTCAACATAAATTCACCCAAGCAACTTGCCGAGATTCTCTTTGAAAAATTGAACCTGCCGCAGTTCACGCAGACTAAAAAGAAAACCAAGTCCGGCGTTTCCACCAACGCTGAGGTTTTAGAAAATCTGCGCGGTGTCCATCCGATTATCGAGGAGATTTTAAACTACCGCCTGCTTGCGAAGTTGAAGTCGACCTACCTTGACGGCTTGCAGACGCTGATTAATCCCGACACGCACCGCGTTCATACGCACTTCAATCAAACCGTGACGGCTACCGGCAGGCTTTCAAGTTCCGATCCAAACTTACAAAATATTCCAATTCGCACGGAAGAGGGCAGGAAGATTCGCGCACTCTTTGAACCGGGCGAAGGCTACGACTTTTTACTTTCTGCCGATTATTCGCAGATTGAACTCAGACTTTTGGCGCATATGTCCGACGATGAAAATTTGATTAACGCCTTTTTAAGCGGAGAGGACATTCACGCACGGACGGCGGCGGAAGTTTTCGGCGTGAACATTGCTGACGTGACGCCCGACCTTCGACGAAAAGCTAAGGCGGTAAATTTCGGCATTGTCTACGGCATAAGCGATTACGGCTTGTCCCGCGACCTTCGTACGACGCGCAAAGAGGCGGGCAGTTACATTCAGCTTTACTTTGAACGCTATCCCAAAGTCAAAAATTTTCTTGACGCGACGATTGAGCAGGCGCGAAACTTAGGCTACGTTACCACAATGTCCGGCAGGCGGCGTCAACTTCCAAATATAAAAAATGCCAACTTCCACCTGCGCGGTCTTGCGGAGCGAATGGCGATGAATACGCCGATACAGGGGACTGCCGCAGACATAATTAAAATTGCAATGATTAACGCCGAAAAAAATTTGGCGCACCTTAAAAGCCGCCTGATTCTGCAGGTACATGACGAATTGGTTATTGAGACGGTTGCCGCCGAGCTTGAGGACGTGACAAAGATTGTTCGTGACGCGATGGAAAATGTTGCGGCGTTGAAAGTGCCGTTGCTTGTTGACGTGCATCACGGAAAAAATTGGGCGGAAGCTAAATGAATTAAGGATTAAGGATTAAGAATTATTCACTCTTCACTCTTCACTCCTCACTCTTCACTCCTCACTCTTCACTCCTCACTAGAAAGGATATGATAATTATAAAAGACAGCACGAATAAAAAAATTGATGAACTCATTGAACGCTACCCCGCGCTTGAAATTTGCCGCGCAGATTTAATTACAATGACTGACAAAATTTGCGACTGTTTCCGCGCAGGTCACAAACTCATAACTTGCGGCAACGGCGGCAGTGCGGCTGACTCCATGCACATTGTCGGCGAGCTTATGAAAGGTTTTATCCTGCCGCGTAAGATTGAGGAATTTAAACCGGATTTTGTAAGACGCGCTAAAGAACTTTTTCCGAGCGACGTAAATTATTTTAAAGCGTACCTGCAATGCGCCTTGCCCGCAGTGTCACTTGTCGGCGAAACGGCGTTGACTACCGCCTTTTCAAACGATAACGCGCCGGCTTTAGTCTTTGCTCAACAAATTTTCGGCATTGGTCAAGCAGGCGACGTATTTTTGGCGATATCGACTTCCGGCAATTCGGATAACGTCATTTACGCGGCGGAAGTTGCAAAGATTATGGGCTTGACGACAATAGCAATGACGGGACGGCGCGGCGGCAGGTTAAAGCACCTTTCGGACTTTGCGGTTTGCGTCCCCGCCGATTCTTCGCACGAGATTCAAGAATACCACCTGCCGATTTACCATATGCTCTGCCTTGCCGCTGAAAATGAATTTTTCGGCGAATAAAATTTTTACGGCACGCAAAATATTTTTTAACACGCAAAATATTTTTTACGGCAAAAAAAATCGCCGCCACATCCAATTTCGGAAGTGAGCGGCTTTTTTATGGAACAGATTTTCTAATCCCTATTCCCTAATTCCTATTCCCTAATTAAATTATTTTCCTGCAAGAATTTTGTAGCCGTTAATTCTGTCTTCAGCGTCCTTCTGCGTCTTTGCAAAAAGTTCATCAGCCATAGCGGGGAAATTGCGCTTAAGCGACGAGTAACGAACTTCGCCCTGCAAAAATTCTTGGAACTTGGAGAAGTCCGGCTCTTTAGAATCAAGCGTGAAAGGATTTTTGCCGGTGCCTACAAGCTGAGGATTGTAACGCCAATTTGCCCAGTAACCGCATTGCACGGCGAGCTTTTCTTCCAACTGGCTTGAACCCATACCCTTGCGAATGCCGTGATTGATACAAGGCGCGTAGGC
>JAFTEG010000013.1 GCA_017453765.1 Selenomonadaceae bacterium | reverse complement strand
CTTAACGGCGCCATTTTCTACCGTGACATCGGGAGTAGTCGCGGCAGGTGCAATAACCGGAACTTTATTATCTGTGGCAACTTGAGATTCGGCAATGACGCTTGCGGTAACTGCGGGACCGACCATAGCGGCAACTTTGTTATCGGAAATTAATTTTGTCGCGGCGTTTACAGACTCTGCGGCATCGGACTTGCTGTCAGCGTCGACGATTTTAATTTTTTTGCCGTTGACTCCGCCTTTGTCGTTGACTTCCTGCACGGCAAGCTTAAAACCTTTCGCGGCGTTGGAGCCGTACTGCGCGTGGTTACCTGTCAACTCGAAATTTGAACCTACAACAATTTCATCAGCGTTGGTACTGCCGCCGCCACCGCCTGCACTGTCGCCGCCGCAACCGGGAAACAAGGAACACGCCAAAAATCCTCCTGCCAAAAACGCGGCAAGTTTAAATTTCTTTTTACCCAAAAACACTTTTAGCACCTCTCCATTATCTCAAAAAAAATTCGCGGCTATTTTATAATCTTAACCGCAAACTGTCAATCAATATCGTTTCTGTTAATCTATATCATTTCTGTTAATCTATATCACTTCTGTTAATCTATATCGTTTCTGTTAATCAATCTTCGCGCAGGTTAAACCGGTACGCGATTTTCAATCGCCTTTGAAATTGTCACGCTGTCCGTACCTGCAAAGTCAGCACCTACCGCGAGTCCGCGTGCAAGCTTAGTAACTTTGACGCCGACCGGTTTTAAAAGCCGCGCAATGTACAGAGACGTCGCGTCGCCTTCCACCGTAGGTTCAAACGCGATTATAACTTCTTCAACTTCATTTTCGCCAATACGCCGAATCAGTTCGCGCAGGTGAATATCTTCCTGCGAAATGCCCGCTATCGGTGAAATAAGCCCGCCGGTTACGTGATACTTGCCTTTGAACGTTCCCGCCTTTTCAATCGCGTCCAAATCCTTTGGGTCTTTCACGAGACAAATAATTTTGCCGTCGCGTTTATCCGACGCGCAAATTTCGCAAGTGTCACGATCTTTGTCAATCGTCGTAAAACAAATTGGGCAGGCGTGAGTATTTTGCTTGACGTTGCGAATAGCCGCCGCCAAATTTTCTACGTCCTGCGCGTCCATGTCGACAATGTGCCATGCCAACCGCGCCGCAGTTTTCGTACCGACGCCGGGCAATTTCATCAGCGCTTCTTGCAACATTCGCATTGCTTGTGAATTCATTTACTACCTAACCACTACCAATTCTAAATTCTAAATTCTACATCCTTAATCCTTAATTCTTAATCCCCTTACGGACTGCAACGCTTGCAGGGGACATAGCCTGCGCGTACCGCCTCTTCACGCGAAGAAAATTCAACGCGATTCGACACCTTAATTTTTTGCGCCGCCGAACAATCCGCGTAATGAAATTTTTTCGAGTTGGCATTGCCTACGTAATTTGACGCAAGCACGTTCGCAGTCATTAAAACTACCGCCGCTACGATTAATGCTAAAAATTTTTTCAAGGTACCACCCTCCCTGCAGGCTACTTATGATTTGTCGTACGCGTCTGTCTCACGCTACTGCCGGTTTTATTGTTAGATTTATTTTTTGACGAAGAAAAGTAAACTTTGGCGCTGTCATAAAACTCTTGCAGATTGAATTTGTTGCCAAGATAATTATTTGACATTAGATAAGCCGTAAGTGCAATTATCGCCGCTACTATGAAAGCCAATAATTTGTCCATAATATCGACCTCCCCTATCGGCTACAAGCTACAGGCTACCGGCTAATCTACAAAACTGTTTCTGTCGGCAAGCAAATTCATTTTAGCAATAACCTCTGCGCGGAAGTTTAAATCAACGTCCGCCGTCAAAATCTCTTCGCCGGTATTGGATTCGGCAATGACTTCACCGAGTGGATTTACAATTTCAGATTTCCCCGCGCTGTTTGCAAAGACTACGAAAATTTGATTTTCAATCGCCCGCGCCTTAGTCAAAATCTGTCGCGGTGTTAGACGTTTCAAACTCCACGCGGCGGGAATGAACAAAATTTCAATGCCGCTAAGTGCAATTTTACGAATAAATTCAGGAAAACGCAAGTCATAACAAATTGCAACTGCGCACTTCACGCCGTCAATTTCAAACGTAGAAAAACTTTTTCCCGCCGTAAAAACTCTTCCCTCATCTGCAAAAGTGAACATATGCGCCTTGTCGTACGTTGAAATAATTTCGCCGCGTCGATTTGAAATAATACTGCGGTTAAAAAAATTACCGGCAACTTGAGCGATTGTCGAGCCGCCGATAATGTTTAAATTATTTTCCCGTGCCGCCGCGCAGATAAATTCGGAAATGCGTTGACCGTCCGTGTCAGCAAAATTTTCAAGCGGCGTCGGGTAGTAGCCGGTAGTCCAAAGTTCCGGCAAAATTGCCACGTCTGAATTTTTCGCGCCGTCAATTAATCTTCGCGCCGTGTCAAAATTTTTACTAACCGCGCCGAGTTCGGATTTAAATTGCAGAATTGAAATTTTCACGTCATCACCTGCCGAAAATAATTAAGGATTAAGAATTAATAATTAAAACCTAACCCCTAGCCCCTAGCCCCTAGCCCCTAATCCCTCTTCCCTGTTCCCTAAAATAAAAAAATCAATCGTCAACGCAGAGATCCAATCTCAAGACTGAAGCTTAACCGCGCTACAATAGACTCTCGTTGCTACGTATGTCCTGGCGAGATTGTCAGTACGGGATAATAAAGTTCAGCGAAACCAAATCTCTGCGTTCACGATTGAACGTAAATGGCGGAGAGCAAGGGATTCGAACCCTCGGTACGGTATCAGCGCACACACGATTTCCAGTCGTGCTCCTTCAACCACTCGGACAACTCTCCGCAAAAGGCTTGCATAATATATCACGCAAAATTTTTTCTGTCAAGCAAATTTGTAACTGCCGCGTCGAATTTATAACTAACGCATTGAAATTTATAATTGCCGCATTGAAATTTATTTTATGAATGGAAACTTGCCGCCTAAATTGCTAAGCAGACCGCCTAAATCCGGCATTCGTAATTTTTTCGCGCCGCCTTTCTTACCGGCTTTACCTTTCTTGCCCTTAGCTTTCTTTGAAGATTGTTGCTGTTGCTGAACCTTTGCATTCATTTGGCGCATCATCTTTCGCATTTCTTCAAACTGTTTCAAAAGCTTATTCACGTCGGCAACCTGCGTACCGCTGCCCATTGCGATACGCTTTTTCCTTTTCGCGTCAATGATATCGGTATTCTGCCTTTCTTTCGGCGTCATTGAAAGGATAATCGCTTCCATATGCTTGACCTCTTTGCCGTCAAGATCGAAGTCAACGCCTGCCAATTTTTTCTTAAGCGTACCCATGCCGGGAATCATACCGAGCAAGTCATTAAGCGAACCCAATTTTTTTACGTGCTGAAGTTGCTCAAGAAAATCTGCAAGAGTAAATTCATCGGACTTAATTTTTTTCACCATTTTGGCGGCAGTTTTTTCATCAATCGCAGACTGCGCCTTTTCAATCAGTGAAAGCACGTCGCCCATACCGAGAATACGTGACGCCATTCGTTCAGGGTGAAAGACTTCAAGCGGCTCAATCTTTTCGCCCATACCGACAAATTTTATCGGACAGCCGGTCGCCGCCTTTATGGAAAGTGCCGCGCCGCCGCGTGCATCGCCGTCAAGTTTCGTCAAAACAATGCCGTCAACTTCCAACGCCTTGTGAAAAGTTTCGGCAACGTTTACAGCCTCTTGACCAATCATCGCGTCGACAACAAGTAAAATTTCGTGTGGGTTTACGGCGTCTTTAATGTCCTTAAGCTCCTGCATTAATTTTTCGTCAATCTGCAAGCGCCCCGCCGTGTCGATAATCAAAACGTCCTTAGCGTGCGAATCCGCGAACGCCAATGAGTCTTTCGCAATTTGTACGGCGTCTTGAATATCTTCGGTGAAAACGGGAACTTCAATTTGTTCGCCCAAAACCTGTAGCTGTTTAATTGCCGCCGGTCTGTAAATATCTGCCGCGACGAGTGCGGGACGTTTACCCTGCTTTTTCATTGACAGCGCCAATTTACCTGCGGAAGTGGTTTTGCCGGAGCCTTGCAAGCCGACCATTAAAATGACCGTTGGCGGACGCGACGAGATATTTAATTTTGCCGCCTTGCCGCCCATAAGTATTGCCAACTCTTCATCAACTATTTTTATTACTGACTGCGCGGGAGTAAGTTTGCTTAAAATTTCCGTATCGACGGCACGCGCTTTGACGTTTTTTTCAAACTGCCTGACGATTTTGTAGTTGACGTCCGCCGCCAAAAGTGCCATGCGTACATCTTTCAGCGCTTTATCGACGTCTTTTTCCGTAAGTTTGCCGTGACCGCGTAATTTACGAAATGCCTCTTGAATGTTTTGTGATAAATCTTCAAACAATTTTTACACCGCCCTTTCTAAAATTTTTAAAAATATCGCAGGGGATTATATACTAAAAAAAATAGATTAGCAATTAAAATTAATGTTGATATTGATAAGGTTAAGAACAGTAGAATGATTAAAGAGAATCCAAAAATTAAAAGATAAAAAAGAATATTATCACCTTGCATAGTAGGAGTTTTTTAAAATGTTAAAATGTATAATACATAAGCTATTTTTCTGTTAAACAGAATTATCATAGGTATTTTCGGTTAAATATAATAAACTTAATTATTGCAAGTCGTAAAAATGTTCAGATAAGCAGAGATTTATACCTGTTTATAGGAGCAGGGGCGGCTTGTATTTTTTGTTGGGGTGGGTAGGCAAAAAAAGTTCATCTGACAGTTTTATATTTTCCGTTCCTTATTTTAATTTTTTCGGGAAAATTTTGATTAGACGCCTCACACATCATGGAAAAAATTTTTACCCTTTTTTGGAAGTATTATTGATACGTAAAGCAATTATTCAGAATCACTTATTACTTTGAATCATTTATCAAATAAACTGCAAGCAAGTGTAAAAATTTCAACTTTTATTTTCACGGTCTGCAAAAGGTTTCCTCGAATATTTATTCGAGATTGGAGGAAATGCCTATGAACAAAAAAATTTACGGTTATATCAGAGTTTCGACGAGGGAACAGAACGAAGACAGGCAGCTTATCGCCATGAATGACTTCGTCGTTTCG
>JAFTEG010000119.1 GCA_017453765.1 Selenomonadaceae bacterium | reverse complement strand
TTTTTTACGGCAAGCGTGTTTAATTCCTGCGCGATAAAATCTTCAATCAGCGTCTGATAAACCGGCTTGTAAAGTCCCGTCTTTGAATTTTTTGCAAGGGAGCGCGCGCAGTGAATGTATGAATTTTTCCACGTGCCGCCGCTGTCCGTCACCTCGTCACCGCTGAATGCAAAGCCGAACATATTGGCGTTAATGGTCTTGATTAAATCTTCGCCGCGCCGAAGGACGGATTCACGATTGAATTTAGTTTGAAAAGCTTTTTTCACGGCAACATTTTCAAAGTCAACGCCGACACAAACGCTGTCTTTGTCGTACTTCAATTTACAGCTGTCCAAAACTTTGTGCTGTTGAGAGGCAACAAGAAGTCCTGCCGCAGGGTACGCCGCGTCAATGTAAATGCCGGGCAGTGTAATCTGCGCGTCCGGTCTGTCGTCAAAAACAGATTTAATTCTGTCATTGAGCAAAGTGAAATTGGGATAAGCGTAAACCGCGTGACCGTACCTGCACGAATCAAACTCTTTCAGCGCGTTCTTGCTGACATAATCGGTATGAAGTTTCTTCGCGTAGGATTGAGAGTCGTTTATACTGCCGCCCAGCGGATCATCGTCACCGTCATCAATTTCAGTGTCATCAACCGGCGGATTTTCCAGCACGCTCGGCAACACGGCAAACCAAATTCTTTCAGCCGCTTGATCCTTGCCCAAAAGTTTCATGTAGCCGGCAAATTTATCTTTTATCTGCAAAAGACGTGACGCCTTGCAATTAGAAATTATGACGCCGCCGGGTATCGGCGAATACGCGCCGCCTTCCGCAGTGGCGTGGTCAAAAAATGTTTTAACGCCGAGAAGACTTTCAACTATCTTTGACATTTCGCGAATGAAAGATTGGCGCGAATTTATGTAGGCGTTCTCATAATTTTTGCGCCGTTCCATAAGTGCGTTTCTGTCAAGCTCCTGCGTTTTATCTTCACTGCCGGACTGTGACGCCAAAGGTGCAAACGTCGAAACGATAAGAGTTCTTACGGTGTCATTCGGGTTAGTCGCGTTTTCGTTGTAATCTTTCAATATGGTTGCCGCGATTTTATTTTGAACTTCCTGCGTGTCGGGAATTTTTTTAGTTTCTTGCGGCTTAACGATTTTAACTTCTGCAGGCAGATTTTCTTTCACTTCAACTAATGCGCCTTCAGATTTTTTGTCATTCGGCGCGGCAATGGCGGGTACGGTTTTTGCCTTCCAATTTGTGTCAACGCCAAGCGTGCCGTCGGGATTAAGAACCAACTGTCCGAAAGTCGGTGCAGGGAGTTTTTTACCGTCTTTGTCATCGGCGGGTGAACCTGCGTCAAGAAGTTCAAGCTTTTTCGTGTTGTCCTCAATTAAAATCGGCAAAAGTTTATTCAGCGAAGAGGTAGAATATTTGGCAATGGCTTGACGGCATTCAAGAAGTTTTTTACTGCACGCATTCATGGTGCTTTTATCGCCTTTAGCCTTTGCCTCGTGATATCGCTTTAAGTTGTACTCCATTTTTTGGCGTGTATTTCTCACGTCGTCAAGTTCTTTTTTCGGCGTCAGCATTTCCATAATTTCGCTGTCGTCAAATTTAAAATTTGATTTGCCGCTTTGCCCTTTGGATTCGTACAGCCGTTCAAGCATTTGGTAGTAAATATGTTCGCCGATATCTATTTCCGTGTAAGGATATTCAGCGTACTTTGTCGGGTCGGTAGTGTAAAAAAATTCAATGCCGCCGTTCGCATTTCTTCTGTAAACTTCATAAACTTTCGGCGCGAATTTTTTCATAAACTCTTGAAAAGTCTGCACGGTCAATTTTTCAAGTCCGCTTGTCAATTCATCGCCTGAAGGATCGTCGTTTAAAAGCGTGAAAAGGTTGTCGGAATTGGTATCGTCGAACTCTTCAAAGATAATGGTTTTGTGAGTTTGATTTGCCAAATGTATCCCTCCAATGCCAAAAATTTTGCCAATACTAAATAGGTTGTAAAACTAAAAAGGTTGAGCGCTGATTATCCCGCCGTAGGGGCAGGCATTTTTTGACGCCTTTGTAAGTAAATTTTTGCCGTTTGAAAATTTATTCGGCGAAAAAGGCGCCCATGCCGTAAGCTGACACTTGCAAGGTTGCGGCGTACCCTGCGCCATCGCCGTTAAAATTGCGCAAATGCCGGACTTTGAACTAACCGTCGCGCCGATAGTGAGCAACGTCGCGTCTTTGTACTTCACGGTGTCGTTGCCGCTGTCTTTGCACTTTATAATGCCGCCTTTGTCGCAGGTAAAAGTTGCGTTTTCAGTTAAGCTGTTATCCATAAGCCTTTCTGCTCCCTAACCCCTAGCTCCTAGCCCCTAGTCCCTAACTCAATCGGTATCGGCTCGGACATTTCGGAGCTGCCTTCCACGTCGTCCGCGTCTTTCGCAATGATATATTCAATGACGTTTGACTTTGCCGCACGAATGAAAACGCGCGCGTCGGGGTCGGGATTTTCCAACGTGACATTTACAAGCTTAGACTTCTGCACGTCCATTGTCCCCGTCACTGCCTCCGGCTTGTCGCTGTAAAGTATATCAAAACTATTTCCCGCGTCAATGAAGTCGTACCAAATGCCGTACTCTGTATTTTTGTTAATGACTGGTTTAAACTTACGCTTTTTGTTCCTGCCTACGTAGAATTGGAAAGGCGTCTGATCTGCCGTCGGCGTAATGTGAACGATTTTAACATTGCCGCTGTCCCTGCACCTAAGCAAGCCGAATGCCACGCCTGTTTTGCCGGTAGGCGCCGCTATGTCGTCGGGATTTACTTCTATGCCGCGTTCAGCTTGAATTGCATGCGCCTCATCAATGCCGAGCGTGGGGTAGATTTTAAATTCCGGAATTTCATTTGCATTAAGCGCCAAAAGTTTTTGCAGTTTACTTTTCGGCGTATTTTTATCGTCCCACTTCTTGACTGCCGAAAGAATCTGTTGAAGATTTTCGGGGTTACTGATTAAGCCGATTAATTTTTCTTCGCCGCCTTCAACTTTGTAAATGCACTTGCCGTCGTCGGTATCTTTAAGTAAGTAGCCGTCCTTCAAAGTGTAGCCGAATTTTAAATTTTCTTCTTCGTCAAACGGTGACTCAGTTTCAGACTCCGGCTGTCCGAGATATGCGGCAAAAATTTCTTTCACCAGCTTAGACTTTGACGAGTTGCCGGCAAGGAAAATCGACAGCTCGTCTACTTCGTCAAGCGGCGTTATGTCGCAGTCCTCATCTTCCACGCCCGTCGCAAACGCCTCACGCATTGCAATGAAAAAGTTTTCTATGCCCTGCTCAATCCTGTCGCGCAGAATCTTTTTCAAGTCAAGCTTTGTACCGTTTTCAAAAACCGTATGTAAAACCACGTTCGGCAGGTGTACGCCTTTGTCCGTGTACAAGTCAACCTCAATGCCCTTGTCACCTGCCAAAATTTCTTTCGCAGTTTCGCTGTCGGGTTCCTCCCACACGGGACGCAACTTTTCTGCAAGGTTGTGCATATTTAAATGCGCTTCTTGCGAATCCTTTATCAGCGCCGCACTGTTTGGAAAGTCCTGCTTGTCCGCCGCGAAGGTGAAAGGTATCTTGCCTACGCTTTTATCGTCTTCCTTCGGATTTAACAGCTTAGCTTGATTCGCCTTAAAAATTTCAAACGCCAAAAGTTTTAAAAGATTTTCACCGCCCAAAGTCTTGTCGCCGTTTTCGCCGAAGTGTATCAGCTCATAATCGTACCTATCCAATTCAGACTCACGCAACACGCCGAAATCAAAATCTGTCGTGCCGCCGCCGAAGTCGAATACCGCGTAATAATTTTCCTCGTCGCCTTCCGGGTCAAAGCCGTACTCTTGCAACGCCGTTATCGCGTACGCCGCAGGTTCACTCGCGCCGATTTGTACTTGAAAACCTTTCATTGCCGTTTCGTTCGACAATAGCGCCGTCGGAAAAGATTTTTTTAGGCCGCGCATAAATGCTCGCCGCATTCTCTCACGGATTGAACTGTCGTACGTCACCGGAAATGACATTATGTATTTCAGAAAAATTCTTTTCTCCTGCAACATATTATTTATGTACAGTCCCAAGTAGTAGGCGTAATATTCAAGCGGGTTCATGTCGCCTTCCATTAAATCCATGAACGGCGGCAAGTCCTCTGTCACGCCGTTGCTGTCTTTAATCTTTATGCGTTCCTTTGAGCCGCACCAATGCTTTAACTCGGTCAAAAATGAATAGTAATGCTTGCTGTCACTGCCGGTAAGATTGTTAAACGCCGTATGCGAAACCGTTACGTCATTCCATTTAGTTTTCGGTCTGCCGTCACGCGCCTTGTACGCCGCCACAAAATCTTTCAAGTTTATGAACTGTATCACGGTAGGATTTTCAAAATTCTTTTTCTTTATGCCCTTGCCGTAAGTGCCGCTGCCAACTTGCAAAGGCAGTATCTGCAGGTGGTCATTTTCATAAACCACTACCGTTGACTTTGTGCCGAAGTCTATTGCAACAATGCCGTGATTTATGTCGTCCGCAGGGTCGCGCGCCGTCAAGCCTTCACTTAGCTTAATTTCGCCCGCCTTTTCGCCATCCGTGCCGTAGTCCCATAAATCCCAGTGTCCGCGATTCGGGTCTGTCAAAAGATTTTCGTCGTAAGGGTCGATATCTGCGCGGATTTTGTCGCCGTTTAAAAGTTCGTCGCGCAGTTTATTCAAATATTCATCATCGGCGTCAGCGCTGTTTGCGGCAAGTAATTCTTTCGCAGTAGGAAGAAAATCAAATTCGGTTCCGGCTTTCACTGCGTCAAATATTGCGTCCGGCATAAAAGTAATTTTTCCGTTTTCAAGTACCGTGTAGGTAAGGTTTTCGCTAAAAATTTTAACTGTCTCTTTGTGTAAATTTCTGCTGACTGTCAAATATTTTTTGTACTTTGCATAAAAAGTTTTCAGCTCTTCAAAAAGTATTTTGGTCTCTGCCGATTGAAAATTGGCAGGCGTCAAGTCGTATTCAAACCATTTTAAAATTGCAACGGCGGCATCGCCTTTTGTGTTTTCGGCGCCGAATCTGAAAAAAGGAATTGTCCAAACATAATCGCTCCAACCTGAGCCGTGCCAATGCCAACCGCCGCGATAAGTATTAATTTCGGTATAATTGTTATTATGTCGGCAAGTCAATCCATATCGATTAGTGTTGCAAACTCTAATATAACTGCTGTCACGAAAATATCTTGTCTTGTTTACAAAAGATATACCCGCTTCATAAAAAGTCGGCAGGTCACCTTCAAAATCCTCAAACTTCAAATTATTTAAAAGATTGGTATCGTAGTTATAATTGCCGTATTGATAGTTACAGTTTCTATTAGCTAAATTCGGCAACAATCCAAAAACGTCGTTGTTATAATAAACGTCTTTGTTGCCCATTTTAATCCACTCATCGGCATTAAAGCGCGCCGAAAATTCGTCGTAAAGCGGAGTGAATTTTTCTTCAAACTGCGCGGCGGCTTTGGCGATTAATCCTTTCAGCGCGTCATCTTTGAAATTTTGAAGGTCTTCTGCAGAAACAGGCAACGTCGTAATAATTTTAGTCATTCTCTCACCTCAACCGATAACAACCAAACTCGGCTTGACAATTTTGCCGGTGCGTGAAAATTTGTAGCCGACAAGCAAAACTTTTTGCACAGTGCCGGATTGCGCACTGCTTGAAGTTTTTCTCATTTCGTCACTGTCAAAAGTATTTCCTGCACTGACATTTAAGCGTGTAAAAATTTTTTCGCGGCGTCCGTTATTTGCGGCATTAAAAGCAAATTCAAAAATCCCGTGCAAAATATCAATTTCGGCGGGATTGGTGCCGCTGTTGATAGCCGTAGCCACGTAGTCGAAGAGAGATTTTAAATGATCTTCAGGAAGTGCACCTGCCAAAAAGTTTGTGGGCGATACCGCGTCACCGAAAATTCCCTGCAATGCAAATTTGGTAGTGTCGGAAAGTTTTTTGTAGGAATTGTACGCCTGCTCAATGTCCGCGTACTTTTCGGCGTAGTCTTGTAACTGCGCGGTCGTGTCATTAAGTTGTGACGTGGTATTTGCAAGTTGGCGCGTCGTGTCGTCAAGCTGAAGATTTGTATTTTGCAAAGAAATTTCCAACTGCTGACGGTGCTTAGTTTCTGAATTTAAGTCAGCTTTAGTGCGATTAAGGTTATCGCGCAGATTTTCAATTTCGCCCTGCATATTTGAATTTTGGCGGGACAAATCTTTAATCTCGGCATTTTTGTCATAAACTTCATTTTCAAGGCGCGTGTTGTCGGCTTTAAGCTTTTTAATCAGCGCCTGCGCGTCGTCGTACTGCTGCAAAATTTTATCCAGCATATCTTTGACTGAATAAATCTGCGCGGCGAAATCAAAATTTTTAGTGTCCATACTACCTCCAAATTTTAATGCGAAAAGAAATTTTTAAAGCGGTCAAGGCGTGAAAATTTTTTTGCAAGCGTCGGGAAGTCGTTTGAAATTCTACCGGCGCAGTCACGGCAAAATTTTTCGGCGTCGGCGGGATTTTCACGTAAGACGCGCTTATAGCCCCAAATATGCGTAAAAAATTTTTGTTTGGCGTCAAAGAGTTTGTTCAAGTCAGATAGCGCGTAAATCTTGACGCCGCAATTTTCCGCGCACATAGAAAGCCAGCGTTGCTCAATGAAAACCATGTACGGCAACAAGTCCCAGCCTTTTTGATTTTCAGTCGGCGCGGCGGAGTTCATAAATTCAAATGCAAAATCGCGGTAGGCGTCGACAAAATTTTTACTGCCGAAATATACAAAAGCGGCGTTGCAAGGTTCAAGCGCCCAGTTTAAATTTCGCGGAAGTGAAAAATCTTCCGTGAAGTGAAAAAAATCGGCGTCGGGGTAGCACGGCAAATTTGTACTTTCGCGGTGAATAACGGCAAGATTGTCACCGAATCTGTCAAAGTTCATAGGTTGCCAAAGAATGAAGTCAAGGTCAATCGACACGCAAGGCACGGGGTTATACGCCAGCGCGAAAATTTTTGCACCCGCCCAAAAAATATTTTCATCAATGCCGAAATTGTCCATGACGTCAAGCGAAGTATAAACGCCGTCCCAAATTTCGGTAATGCCCGCGTCGTCCAAAATTTTTTTGCCGGTGGAATCGGTGTACAAAAAAATTTCGCCGTTGTACTTTTTCCATTCAAGCGCGGAAAGAATCATCGTGAAAATTTCAAAGTCTGCAAGTTGAAAGGCGGGATTGTTTCTCGTGCGCAAAGTTTGAAAAGCTCTCATTGCAAGTCCTCAATCTTCGTACGCGGTTATGATATTCAAGCCGTAGCCCGCATTTTCGGCGCCGGAAGTTTCGGCTAATCCTGCGGCAAGTTTATTTGCAAGTTCGCGCAGAAGACTTTCAATGCTGATTCTGCCGAGCGTGTTTGTTTCAAGGTACAAATTCAAAATCGTAATTTTGCCGTCAATGTAGGTTAAGTCCGCGAAGATTTGAAGTTTGCGTTCATTGTTGTAAAGGCGTTCGGCATTTTCAGGGTCAAGGCGCACGGAAAAAATTCTGTCCCGCGCGAAGTCTTTCAAAACGGCAATGTACTCAAAATTCCAATTCGGCGTCACGGAAAAATATTCTGCGTCGTAGTTGTAATTTTTATCCTCAAGCAGGACATCACCAACTGCCGCGCCGCGAATATTTTCAACACGGCGGCGGAATTTTTCGGCTGACTCAAATGCATTCCTGCCGCGCAGAATTTCAAAAATTTCTTTCAGCGTCGGACGTACGCCGAGAGTTTTTTTGGTGCCGTTGATAATTTTAATATTTTTGGAGTTGTCGGCTTTAACGGTAATGGGATAGTGCAGAAAAATTTGCAAGTCTTCAAGCACGATATTTTTCGCGTCAAGGTCAATGTCGCTGTCGTGCGTAAAGTCGATGACGGCGTTGTTAATGCCGACGTAAATTTTATTTTCAAGCGCAACGGGTATTCTGAACTCCGCGCCGTCAAGATACAAAATTTCCGCGCCGCCGCGTAACGCCGTGACAAGTTCGCTTTGATTCATGACGTAGGCGGAATTTTTATTGTCGCCGTACTTGAAAAAAATTTGTTTGCGCTGATTTTTGGCAATGTGCGCAGAAATATTTTCAAGGTCAGTTTCGGACAATTCGGCGAAGTCAAGGTTAAAAATTTTGCAGATGAGCAATTTAAATTCGGCGTCGCTGACTTCATTTTTAATCGCGGCGATAACCTTTTCGCTCTCGTCGAAGTAAAAATTTTCCGCAAGCCAGCCGCTTAAAGTATTCGTCATTGCAAAGTTTAAAAGCTCTTCCAATGAAAATTTTTTTGCCGCCTCCTGCAAAGAGTGACAGTTAAATAAATCCTGCTTTTCAGCCAAAATAATTACCTCCCCAAAAAAGTGCATAAAAAATTCTAAAAGTGATTGGGATTTATTATATACTTTGCCTTATAATATTTCAAAATTTTTAAAACGGCAGAAAGGCGCGTACGATGAAAAGAATTTCGTTTAAAGATTGGCATATACTAAAAAGCGGCAGGCGCGTAGATTTTTTTATAATCACGGCAATCACGCTGATATTTTTGTTTGTAATCGGTATGAACGTGCGATTAATTTTTCAAATGACGTCGAATCAGACCGAAGATATTGGGCAAATGCAACTTGAAAATATTCGCAGTGAATTGCAAGGCGCGATAACCTCTGCCGAAAATGTCACGACGCAGGTGGCATTGGAAGCGGAGCAAATGCTAAATTCCGGCGTTACGATTGAAGAGTTGACAACATTTTTTTACCAAAAGAAGGCGGAGCAGAAAAATTTAACCGACGGCGTTTGCTTTAACGTCTACATAACCGGCAAGGATTGGACGATAATCCCCGACTTCGACATACCGCCGGACTACCACGCGACCGAGCGGCTGTGGTACAAAGGCGCGGCGGAAAATCCCGGCGAAATTTATATCACGGAACCGTATATCGACGCCATGAGCGGGATAATGTGCTTTACCATGTCGAAAATGCTTGCGGACGGCGTGACGGTAGTTGCATTGGATTTTAATTTTTCCGACGTGCAACAATCCATTTTGAAAATGAATGCCGCCGGCGACAGTACGGCGCTTATTGTCACGAAAACCGGAATGATTATCGGCTACACGGACATGAGTTTGGTTGGTGAAAAAATTTCAAAAAAGTTGCCGGTATTTGAAAGTATTTTGGCGCGAATTGTTCAAGCTAATCAGCACGAAAGTTTTACCGCGCAACTTGACGGCGGCGAACATACAATTTTCAGCAGTGAAACGAAAAACGGCTGGTACATGATTTTAAGCGTCGCCAATATGGCTTTTTACAAGGACAGCTACAGACAAATTATCGGCACGACCGTTATCAGTCTGCTGATGATGCTGACGATAATTTTTTTCTACCTCAACGCGATGAAAAACGGTTTGCAGGCGGAAACGGCGCTTAGAGTTAAGGAAGAATTTTTATCGCGGCTTTCACATGAACTGCGCGACCCGTTGCATAAAATTTTAGATTTGTCGAACGTCGATAAAAAATCCAATGAAAAGGCGGCGGAAGTTCGCGAATCGGCATTAAAACTTTCTGACATGCTGGATAACCTCTTTTCATTTTCCACGCTTGTATCCGGCGACAAGAAAAAATTGTCCGCAGAAAAAATTTCAGAGGACAATCAGCTTTCAAAAGTCGGACTTTACTCACGCAACGGCATAATCGCGGTACTAATCGCGGCAATGCTCCTTGCCTTCGGTCTTTGCATAAAAACCACAATCAGCTGGGGCGATACAAAGATGAATCGCGAAGTTGATACCTACGAACACCAACTTGCAAATTGGATTGACAAGCAACGCAGTATTTTGAGTATGTTCGTAAATCTTTGCAGTACGCACCCTGAATTAATGGACGATTATCCTTCCGCCGTGAAATTTTTAAATGACTTGGCGAAAAATTATCCCGAAATTTCAGTTTGCTATCTCGGCAACCCCTACAAGGAACACATACTGATTATGAATAACGGCTGGCAACCCGATGAAAATTTTGTGCTTGAAACGCGTCCGTGGTACGTTGCCGCTGAAAGAAGTGAAAACACTTTTGCAATTTCCGCGCCGTACTATGACGCGCAGACCGGTTTGTATTGCGTGACGCTCTCTCAAATGGTTTACGGTAAAAACGGCGAATTTATCGGCATATTCGGCATTGACTTTTACATTGACAGCTTGATTAACGTTTTAGGCGAAAGTTACAGCAAGGACGGCTACGCATTTTTAGTCGACAGCAACGGCGTTATCATAAATCACCCCAATAACAATTACCAAATGTCGGCAAGTCATATGACTGAGGTTTTTGCTACTGAATACGGCAAAGTTTATACCGGCACCGGCGTCGTGACGTTTGAAGATTACACGAAAAATTTTGTTGCCTGCCTTGCGAAGAAAAATCAAGCGTCAAACTTCACCGTGATTGTTGCAAACAGCTGGTGGAATATTTACGGTGACATTATGCTTTTGGGCGGACTTTTTATAATCCTGCTCGGAATTTGTATTGCTATAGTCACGGCGCTTATCAATCGGCTTTTCAACTGGCAAGCGGTAGTAAATAATCAGCTCAAAGAAATTTCCGATACCGCCGTTGCGGCAAGCAAGGCTAAATCTCAATTCCTCGCGCAGATGTCGCATGAAATTCGTACGCCGATTAACGCGGTACTGGGTATGAATGAAATGATTTTGCGCGAAAGTAAAAATCCCGACATTTTAGACTACGCGGCAAATATTCAAAGCGCCGGCAAAACTCTTTTGACGCTGATAAATTCCATACTCGACTTTTCAAAAATCGAAGATGGCAAAATGGAAATTGTCCCCGTACGCTACGAAACGGTACGCTTGATTGATGACCTTGTTCATATGATTTCAGAAAAAGCCGAAAAGAAAGGGCTGGAATTTAAAACCGAAATTGAACCGAACTTGCCGAAAAGTTTTTACGGCGACGACGTGCGAATAAGGCAAATTATCACCAACCTTTTAACCAACGCAGTCAAGTACACGCATTCAGGCTCCGTGACGTTGAAAATAGGCGGCAGGGAAATTGACGCCGATACCTACGAACTTCACGCGGCGGTTATCGATACCGGCATTGGAATTCGTCAAAAGGATATGGATAAACTCTTTCAGTCTTTCCAGCGCATTGATGAGGAGCGTAACAGAAATATTGAAGGCACCGGCTTAGGCATTGCGATTGTGCAAAAACTTCTTACCATGATGAACAGTAAGCCGGAAGTTGTCAGCGAATACGGCAAGGGCTCCACGTTTTCATTTAAACTGCGGCAAAAGGTCATTGATAAAAATCCAATCGGCAATTACGACGAATATAAATCTAAGCCGCTTGATACGGCGGATAAAAAATTTTTAACGGCGCCGAGTGCAAAAATTCTTGCAGTCGACGATAACGATATGAATTTGAAAGTTATCAGCGGACTTTTGAAACGCAACGGCATTGTTCCCGACATTGCGGAAAGCGGCAGTGAGGCAATTCAGCTTGCCAAGAAAAATTTCTACCACATAATCTTCCTTGATCATATGATGCCGGGTATGAACGGCATTGAAACCTTTCAAAAAATGCGGCACGAAAAAATTTTAAGCGACAAAACTTCCGTCATAATGCTGACTGCCAGCGCCATTGCTGGTATGAAGGAAAAATATTTGCAGGAAGGCTTTGACGACTACCTTTCAAAACCTATCGAAGTGCCGGAGCTTGAATCTATGCTTGAAAAGCATTTGCCTAAAGAAATTGTTTCGTTTAAAATGGAAGAAAAAATTACGGACGCTGATAAAATTTCTGACGTTGAAAAAATTTCTGACGCGGATAAAATTTCTGACGCGGATAAAATTTCTGACGCGGATAAAATTTCGGATGCCGATAAAATTTCTGACGCCGATTTCAATGACGCGGATAACACATTAGCCGACGCGGAGGACACTTTCAGTGACGCGGACAGAAAAATTTTCGCCGCACTTTGTCCCGACATAAATTTAGATTTAGGCTTAGCGTACTGCATGGACAGCAAGGATTTTTTCAATGAAATGCTTGACGCTTTCAATGACGCAGAAAAAGCCGCCAAACTTCAAGCGGTCTTTGAATCCGGCGACATAAAAAATTATCAGATTTTGGTACACGCCTTGAAGTCTACGTCACTTTCAATAGGCGCGGAAAATTTGAGCGAAAAGGCTAAGCATTTGGAACACGCGGCGAAAGATAATGACGTGGCGGAAGTTCAAGCGAATCACGAAGATTTGATGACGGCTTATAAAAATGTTCGTGACCAAATTTCAAAATGGATGGGGGCGAGTTCGTGAGAAAAATTTTAGTTGTTGACGATGAAAAAATGATGCTTATGATGACGCGGCGCATACTCTCTTCAAAGTACGAAATTGTTACGGCAATGACGGGCAAGGACGCGATAGAAATTTTTCTGCGCGAAAAGCCGGACTTGATTTTGTCGGATTTAATGATGCCGGAAATGGACGGCTACGAAATGCACGAAATTTTGCAAGAAAAAACCGGTGAAGCGGTGCCGATAATTTTCATGACGGCTGATGAGAGTGACGAAAATGAAAGTCGCGGTCTTGAAGTCGGCGCGGTCGATTACATTCGCAAGCCGTTAAAGCCTGAGTTACTTTTGCGCAGAATCGGAAATGCGCTTGACAATTTGGATAAAATTCACGGACTTGAAACGGCGGCGTCGACAGACCCGCTTACGCACCTTTTGAATAAAACCGCCGCGCAGAAAGAAATTAGCGACGTCTTCAGTAAAACTCACGGCGCGTTGCTTAGGTTGGACCTCGACAGTGTTAAGCTGGTGAACGATTTATACGGTCACGGCGCAGGCGACAAAGTCTTGGTAATTTTTGCCGAGTTGATTAGAAAAATTACGCGCGAAAATGATTTAATCGGCAGAATAGGCGGCGATGAATTTATCGCGTACCTGCAAAACGTTGACGACGAAAATATTTTGAAGTCGAAAACAAATTTTTTAAACGAAGAGCTTTTAACGTCGGCGAAAAAAATTGTCGGCGCTAATATGGAAATTCCGCTTGGTACGAGTGTCGGCGCGGTATTTGTACCGGCGGAAGGTACGGACTTCGTGACGCTGTATAAAAAAGCCGATGCCGCCCTTTACAACGTCAAGCAACACGGCAAGCACGGCTGTGAAGTATTCGGCAACCATAACCGCGTTGAAAATAAATTATCGGCGGACGGCATTTCGCAAACGCGTATGATTTTGGGCGAAAGAAACGTTGAGAAAGGAGCGTACTTCGTCGACTTGGAGACGTTTAAAAAAATTTACCGCCTGCTTGCACGAATGGTTGACACGTACAAAAAAGGCTTGGTGCTTATGCAGTTTACGGTAAGCGACGAAAGTTTTGCTGAGGAGTTCAAAGATACGCTTTTACACGCGCTAAGAAAAAGTGACTGTGTTTCGCAAGCGGGCAAAAATAAATTCCTCGTGCTGCTAATGGAAGCAACAGAGGAAGAAAGTTTAATCGTACGTGACAGAATTTTTTCGCGGCTTGGCGATACTGTCACGGAAAAAATTTATTTTGAAAGCGAATCAATTTTTTAGGCAGTATAATTTTGTAAGTTTTAGTCAATATAATTTTGTAAGTTTTAGTCAGTATAATTTTGTCAATTAAATTTACCGCGAGGACGGCGAGGTTTGCGAGGACGTTTTATCCACGGCTTTTTACTTTCGTCGTTCTCTTTTTTTGCAAGGGATTTATTTTCATTTCGCGCAGAAAATTTCTTTGAAGGGAATTTTTTATCTTTGGGCGGGACGCTTACTTTAGGCGGCGTTGAAGGTTTTTCCGGCTTAGGTTCGGCGTCGGAAGTAGTGTTATTTGTAAAATCAAAAAATTCATCTTGTACCGGTTCATCGTGCGGTATTCGTGAAAAAGATTCGTTTTCAACCGGCATAAGATTTTCCCAACTTGCCACAACGGTTTTTTTCGAGTCCAAAAGCACGGTGGCAATTCTGCGCGAAGGATTGACGGAAATAATGCGTCCTTCGCCTTCGTCTAAAATCACGCGGTCATTTTGTTGCGGCTCGAAGGCGGGATTATTTTGCACGTAGCATTCATGGTAATAGTCACTTTCAAATTTCAAGCAACAAAGAAGGCGTCCGCATATGCCGGAAATTTTTGTAGGATTGAGTGAAAGGTTTTGTTCCTTCGCCATACGAATTGAAACCTGCGTGAAGTCGCCTAAAAACGTCGTGCAACAAAGTTTACGTCCGCAACAGCCTACGCCGCCCAAAAGCTTAGCCTCTTCGCGTACGCCTACTTGCCGCAGTTCAATTCGCGTTCTGAAAATGTACGCCAAATCTCTGACTAAGTTACGAAAGTCTACGCGCACTTCCGCCGTAAAATAAAAAATAATTTTCGTCAC
>JAFTEG010000118.1 GCA_017453765.1 Selenomonadaceae bacterium | reverse complement strand
TCGCCGCAAAGAGATTGTGTATTTTCCCGTCCGACGTGACGGCGGCAAGACCAATATGCGTATGTTCGCCGTTACCTGCAAGACCAATCATCGGCTTGGCTTTAAAGCTGACTTCAAGACCTTCTGCGCGGAAAATTTCTTTTACGATAGTACGAACAAAAATTTCATTGTCCGCCGCCTGTACCGCGTCCGCAAATCTCCAGTCAATCTCCAACTGTTCGCAAACGTGTGTTAAATGTCCCGACTCATCAATCTGCGCCTTAAGTCCGCCAACTTCTTTATGTCCCATCTCGACATCTAAGCCGTACTTGTCCAACTCGACGACGCATTTTTCAAGCGCACATCTAACCGCGCCGTGAGTGCGTTCCCAATACTGCTCCTGCATAACCTGCGACGCGCTCATCTCTTCTATAGCCGCCTCTTCAAGCGGGGTTTTAACCCAAAATTCAAGCTCCGTTGCCGACGTAAAGCAAATGTCCGTGATATCCTTGCCGCTTACGTCAAGCCCTTCAATCACGGCGTGTTCATGGAAAATGTCCAAAAGTTCCCGCTTAACATAAGCCAAAGTGTCAGTCAAAACTGCGCGGGAATCTACGCGCTTGCCTTCGTGAATCAGAAAGCTTGGAATGCGCAGAGTTCCTACCGGCTTATTCGTTTCATCGTCAAAATATTCAAAGTTGTAGTCGACGAACCAGTTTACATTGGGGTCAACCGGCATATCGACCTTTGCATTGTTCAGCGTGGCAATGCCGGGCAAAACTACCGAACTGCCGTCAGTCTGTACCGCCGTGCCTTCAAAAAATTCGTCCATATCCTTAAGAAAAAGTTTCACGGGGATTTTTTCATCAGTGTCATTGCCCGCCAAGTCGATACCGACAAGCGACACAAACTTTATCTCGGAATGTTCGCGCAGAAGTTTGATAATCTCATCTTTCGGCGTGTTAGCCTTAATCGTGTAAAGTAAACCTTTCATCTTGATTTAACCTCCGCTTATTTTCAACGCTCACTTATTTTTAACGCTTGCTTATTTTTAACCTTAGCTTATTCCGGTTTTTCGCCGGGTATATCCATTATCGCTTCAACGCCGCGCTGTCCCGTCCTGATTCGTACGGCGTTCGAAAGTTCATAGACAAAAATTTTTCCGTCACCGAATTTGCCGGTACGCAAAATTTTCTGCGCGACTTCCAAAACTCTTTCAACAGGAATTTCGCAGACCACCGTTTCCAATTTAATTTTCGGCACAAGATTAACTTCATATTCCCTGCCGCGATAAACTTCCTTTCGTCCTTTTTGAAGACCGCAACCGTAAACTTGACTGACAGTCATCCCAAGTACGCCTATTTCATTTAAAGCGACTTTAAGTTCCTCCAACTTTTCGGGGCGCGTAATAATGTCAATCTTCGTAAGCTTTCTTTCCATTCAATTCCACCGCCTGACTTTGACTAATCGCCTGACCTTACCTAATCGCCTAACTTTGTGAACCGTGTACGGTAGGAAAAAATTTTACGGCGTTAGTTTCCGCGTCACCGAAGAAAGTAGGCGTGCCGGTAAACAGTCCGACGTTGTAGCCGCGTTCGCCGTGTTCGCTAATGTCGAGACCGTTAATTTCATCTGCCTCATCTGCACGCAGTTCAGTCAGCGCGTTGACAACTTTGTAGAGAATCGCCGAGCCGATAACCGCAAAAATTATCGCAACGCCGATTGAAATAATCTGCGCGAAAAATAAATTTGTTTCGCCGTAAAATAAACCGTTCGCGCCGGCAGGATTAATTTCCGTAGTCGCCCAAAGTCCTGTCGCAACCGCGCCCCACATTCCGCCTATGCCGTGAATGCCGAATGCGTCAAGCGAATCATCATAGCCGAGCCGCTCTTTTAATATCGCAACCGCGCAGTAACAAATACCGCCGCCGATTAATCCTATTGCAAGCGAAGGCATAACAGTTACGTACCCCGCCGCAGGAGTTATCGCTACAAGTCCCGCAATGCCGCCGGATACAGCACCTAAAAGAGTAGGCTTGCCGCCGCGTTTCCATTCCGGTAAAACCCAGCCGAGTACGCCTGCCGCCGCCGCAACTTGCGTCACGACAAATGCATTAGCCGCAAGTTCATTCGCACCGAGCGCACTGCCTGCATTAAAGCCAAACCAGCAGACCCAGAGTAACGACGCGCCTAAAACTGTCATCGGAATGTTGTGAGGAACTATCGCCGACTTGCCGTAGCCGCGCCGCTTGCCTAAAAGCAGACATATTGTTAAACCGCTTACGCCGCTTAAAATATGAATTACAAGTCCGCCAGCAAAATCCAATGCGCCGAGTTTTGCCAAAAAGCCGCCGCCCCATACCCAATGCGCCATAGGATTGTAAATTAAAGTCGCCCACAGCAACATCAGCAGTGCAAACGCCTTGAACTTCATACGTTCGGCAAATGCGCCGGTTATCAGCGCGGGTGTCAACGCCGCAAACATACACTGAAAAGCTACAAACGCCAATTCCGGAATCGTGCCGCCGTCAAGAATTTTGTAGCCGACGCCGCTAAGTCCGACTTTCGATAAATCGCCGATTAAGCCGTTTACGTCCGCGCCAAATATCATTGTGTAGCCGATTAATATAAATTCGACGCTGACCATACCGAGTATGAACATTGACTGCATCATTGTCGCCAAAACATTTTTACTGCGTACCATTCCGCCGTAGAAAAGCGCCAATGCCGGTGTCATCAAAAACACCAATGCCGCGCTTACAAGTACCCAAGCCGTGTCGCCGCTG
>JAFTEG010000117.1 GCA_017453765.1 Selenomonadaceae bacterium | reverse complement strand
GATCTATCGATCTATCGATCCATCGATCTAACTAAACATTCATCTTTGCACGAGTGTCATACATTAAATTCATTTTAAGTTCGTAATAATTTGGCGTCATATCCAAAAAGTGATGGTGAGGATTTTCAAAGCGTTGTTCCTCCTGCCAAATTTCATTCGCAAGCTGATGCCGCACGTAGTCGTGAATTTCCTGCAGTGTCGGCAGTTGCTCAACGCGCCGCCCGTCCTTCACATAAAGCTTTAAAAGTTTTTTCGCCGTGCAATTTGCAAAGGTCCTCTGTTTCCAAGGCTTAACGGGGTCAATGTATCTTAACGGCGTCGAAAGGTCAATATTTTCATCAGCCATTGCAATTAGGTCAGCCACAGCCTTGCCGCTTTCATCATAAATGCGATAAACCTGTTTCAAGCCGGGATTGGTAATTTTTTCTACGTTCTCACTGATTTTAATGCGCGGTTCAAATTTATCACCGTTACTAACCGCCACAAGCTTGTACACGGCACCGAAAACCGGCTCGGACTTCGCGGTAATAAGCCTTTCACCGACGCCGAAACTGTCAATCTGCGCGCCTTGCTTTAAAAGTGAAGTTATCGTGAACTCGTCCAAACTGTTCGACACAACAATTTTGCAGTCAGTTAGTCCCGCCTCGTCCAACATTTTGCGAATGCGTTTCGACAAGTACGCAAGGTCGCCGCTGTCAATTCTTACGCCTTTCAAGCGGTTACCTGCCGGTTCCAAAATGTCCTTTGCAACGCGAATTGCATTTGGTACGCCGCTGTGAACAACGTCGTAGGTATCGACAAGGAAGGTGGCAGAGTTGGGATAAATTTCCGCGTAACGCTTAAAAGCTTCGTACTCATCGCCGAAGTACATAACCCAACTATGAGCCATCGTGCCGTTAATGGGAATGCCGAACATCTTGCCGGCAGAAACGGTAGCCGTGCCGATTACGCCGCCGATAAATGCCGCACGCGCACCGTAAGTCGCCGCGTCCATATTGTGAGCGCGTCTTGCACCGAAGTCAGATACAAAACGTCCTTCCGCCGAACGTACGATTCTGCTTGCCTTCGTCGCAATCAAAGACTGGTGATTCACTTGCGATAGAATAGCCGTCTCAATTAGTTGCGCGTCAATCAAGTCAGCAACTACGGTCAGGAAGGGTTCATTTGGATACATTATCGTGCCTTCGGGAAAGGCGTAAATGTCGCCGTGAAAGTGGAAGTTGGCTAGGTAGTTCAGAAAATCTTCGCTGAAAATATTTTGCGCGCGGAAATATTCAACGTCGGACGCGCTGAAGTTCATATTTTCAACGTACTCAATAATTTGTTCAAGTCCCGCGAAAATTGCAAAGCCGCCGCTGTCTGGGTTACGGCGATAAAAAACGTCGAAGGCAACGCGGGTATTTTCGCCGCCGGAAACGAAGTAGCCGTTTGCCATCGTCATTTCGTAAAAATCCATCATCATGCTGATGTTGCGCTTGTCAAACTGCGTCATGATAAATCCTCCAATTAGTGAATAGTTAATAGTTAATAGTACTACCACTATTCACTATTCACTATTCACTACTCACTAT
>JAFTEG010000116.1 GCA_017453765.1 Selenomonadaceae bacterium | reverse complement strand
TGCGCCCGTCCGCGCAAATCGCCGGACGCGATTTCAGCGGACATGTTTTCTTTGTAACTTTCTTTTGCGCCAAAAGAAAGTTAATCCTAAAAAATCTTAGTTTTTACCGAAATTAAAATTAATCAACACGCCCTAATCGAAATTTATCGTATAAAAAACTTTTCTGTAAATTTTGTTGAAAATATTTTCCCCCTCTGTTAAAATTTTGTCGAATCAATTTTTAACACTAAGGGGGAATTTTTCATGGACGATAAGGACTGGGAAGTTTTTAAAAAGAAATTAAACGCTAAGACCGGTATTGACCTGCAACTTTACAAGGAACCGCAAATGCGCCGCCGTATCGGCAATTTGGTACAGCGCTCCGAGTTCAAAACCTTCACCGATTACTTTGATAACGTTGCAAAAAACAAAGACACCTTCGCGGAATTTATCGAGTACTTGACAATTAACGTGTCGGAATTTTTCCGTAACCCCGATAAATTTGACATTGTGGAAAAGGACATTATCCCCTACCTTCTCAAACGTTCGCCGAAAATGTCAATTTGGAGTGCCGGCTGTTCAATCGGCGCAGAACCTTACACGCTGTCCATTATCATGAAGGAACTCACGCCGAATGTGCGTCACCGTATCCTTGCCAGCGATCTTGATGTTGACATTTTGGCGAAGGCGCGCGCAGGTATTTACACGGAAGCCGAAATTAAGGCAATGCGTGCCGACCGCAAGACGAGATATTTCACCAAAACTGCCGACGGAAGATTCGCCGTAAAGCCGGAAATTAAATCTGCCGTTGAGTTCAAGCGTCACAACCTTTTGAAAGATACTTTTGAAACCGGTTTTGACTTAATCCTTTGCCGTAACGTCGTCATATATTTTACCGACGAGGCGAAAGACCAACTCTATGCGAATTTCTTTAAATCACTTAAGCCCGGCGGCATTTTGTTTGTTGGTGCTACGGAAGCGATTTTGAACTATCGCAAACTCGGCTACACCAGCTACAAGCCCTTCTTCTACCAAAAACCGGAATGATTGGGGAATTAAGAATTAAGATTAAAGATAAAATTACCGGCTAACAGCTACCGACTAATTTAGGGAACAGCGATTAAAAAAATTATGCGGCATGAAGAGTTGGAGAGTTCGCAATTTGAACGTCTGAAAAAAACTATTGACTGGGCCTTTGATAAAAGTAAATTTTACCGTCAATCTTTTCAACGCGCAGGCGTCACGCCGAAAGACCTTCAAACTGCCGACGACATTAAAAAATTTCCCTTCCTGACTTTAACCGAATTGAACCGCGAAGATTCAATGGACTTTTTGACGTTGCCGCTTTCAAGCATTGTCAGAATCAACTACCTTGAAGATTCGGACGCCGGAATTAACGTCGCGAATTTTTACACGAAAGACGACATTGTTAAAAACGTTGAAATGATGACGCACTGCCTGCATGCGGCGAAAATTTATCGCGGCGCAAGCGTCGGCGTACAAGGCGATTTATCCGACAGCAAGTTTTTGGACGTGATTTACGCGCTTGAGTCAATGAATATCACCGTTGTACCTTTAAGCAATAACTATCGCCAATGGATTAACATTCTTGACAATTTCGCGCTGGATACGCTTATCAGCACGCCGAAACTTGCCGTTCAGCTTGTCATTCAACTTCAAGCCGTAGGCAAAAATATTGCCGATTATCCAATAAAAAAGATTATCTGTCTGAACACGAACAATATACAAAACCCTTTGCAGAATCACATCGAAGAACGTACAAATTCGGCAGTTTATAATTTGTTCGCGCCGGTTGAAATCGGTACTGCGGGACTTATTTACCAGTGCAGTAGAAATTCCGGTCACCATGTTCAGGAAGATAATTTTTTTGTTGAAATTGCGGACTTTGCAAGTGATAAAATTATTGACGACGAAGAGCATATGGGCGAACTTGTCATAACTACTTTAACCGCGCAGGCTCGCCCTTTAATCAGATATCGCACGCGGCAGGCGGTTAGGCGTATGAGCGGCGTTTGTCCCTGCGGCAGAAATCTTTTGCGCCTTGCAACGCCGTTTACAAAATAGGGAACAGGGATTAGGTAACAGGTAACAGTATGAAAATTGTAATTGCGATTGATTCTTTTAAAGGCAGTATGTCTTCGATTGACGCGGGAGAAATTTCGGCGTCGGCGATTCGTGACGTTGACAAAAATGCCGACGTGAAAATTTTTCCGCTTGCTGACGGCGGCGAAGGTACCGTAGACGCACTGACTAAAGGGCTGGGCGGCAGAATCATTTCAACCGAAGTCACGGGACCGCTCGGCGATAAAATTCAAAGTCGCTATGGCTTTATCCCTTCAACAAAAACCGCTGTCATTGAAATGGCGGACGCGGCAGGAATTACGCTTGTACCGGCTGAAAAGAGAAATCCCATGCATACTACGACGTACGGCTTGGGCGAATTGATTTTACAGGCGGCTGATAACGGTTGCCGCGAATTTATTATCGGTATCGGCGGCAGTGCTACGAATGACTGCGGCTTGGGTATGCTTACGGCGCTCGGCGTGAAATTTTTCAACGCGCAGGGTAACACGGTCGGCATTTACGGCGGCGATTTAAAAGACATTGCGACGGTCGACATAAGCAATTTAAATCCGATTCTGCGCGAATGCAAATTTAGAATTGCCTGCGACGTGACAAATCCTCTGTGCGGCGAAAAAGGTTGCTCGGCTGTCTACGGTCCGCAAAAAGGCGCGACGCCTGAAATTGTTCGTGACATGGACGGCTACATAAAAAATTTTGCCGCGACGGTTGAACGTCAGCTTAAATTAATCGGTGCCGAAATGCCCGGCGCAGGTGCGGCAGGCGGTTTAGGTTACGCCTTTCATACTTTTTTGAACGGCAAGCTTGAACCGGGCATTGATTTGGTTTTGGACGCGGTTAAAATTGCAGACGCGCTGAAGACTGCAGATTTTGTCATAACCGGCGAAGGGCGATTGGACTTTCAAACGGCAATGGGCAAGGCGCCGGTCGGTGTTGCGAAGTTGGCAAAAAAAATTAATCCCGCTGTAAAAGTTATCGCTGTATGCGGCGCGGCAACGCCGGAAGCGGTGGAAGTTAATGCAAACGGCATTGACGCTTACTTTCCGATTTTGCACGCCGTGACAAGTCTTGATGAGGCTATGAAATTTGAGACGGCGAAATTAAATTTATATCAAACCGTCACGCAAATTTTCAGATTGATTAACGTTAATAAATAATTTTGTCAGTAACTTTGTCAATAACATTAGTTAAATAATTTTTGTGTTAAATAATTTTGTGGAGAAAATTTAATGGACGCTGAAGTAATTCATTACAATAAACTTGCCGCAAAGGCAGTTGATGACGAGGAGGCGTTTAACGAACTTTACAGACATTTTTTCCCGCGCGTTTACAATTTTATCTACGCGCGAATGAAAAACGTTGACGCGGCGGACGACGTTGTAAGTATGACGTTTATGAAGGTCTACGAAAATTTAAGCAAGTACAACCCCGACAAGGCGGCTTTTTCTACGTGGCTTTTTCGTATTGCGTCAAATTCAATGTTGGATTATTTCAGAAGGACGCAGAGTCGCGGTGAAACTGAATGGGACGAAACTTTTGACCCGCCTGCGCCGGAATTTGAAGAGCCGGAAAGTAAAGCGCTTGCCGAAGAAGGACACGCGGAAATTTTGAAGGCTATGGATAAACTAAATGAACGCGAACGCCGCATTGTCGAGTTAAAATATTTTTCCGGTATGGGCAACAAAGAAATTGCCGAGCTTATGGAAATTACCGCCAACAACGTCGGTGTTGTCCTTCACGGCGCATTGAAAAAGTTGAAAAAAATTTTAGGCAGAGAGTAAAAAAATTTGACGTCGGAGCCGTATTTGTCCGCCGTCATTTTTTTTGCTAAAATTTACGCGAGGTCAACTACCCCACGTTGGGGGCTTGCAGTTAGATTTCTCCACCGCGTTCGGCTGGTTGACTACAGCCCTGCAAATATTTCTACTTGCAGCATTGATGTCTTTCGACAAAGTCGGGTGCCTTAAAGCTTACGCCACAACCGTTTGCCCGATATTTTAATTATAAAGTTCGATTAAGAAAGGATTTGGCGCCTTTCCTCCACACGCCTAAAGGTGGGGGCTTATCGGCGCTGTTTGGTGATTTTTATGGAAGAAGATAAAGATAAATCGTTGCCAGTGACTGAACAAAAAAAATCGACGCCTG
>JAFTEG010000115.1 GCA_017453765.1 Selenomonadaceae bacterium | reverse complement strand
TGCAACAGATTAGGGATTAGGGAAGAGGGATTAGGGAACGGGGATTAGGGATTAGCTTTTAGTGTCTCAAGCCAAACGATTAAAACCGAAATGTCGGCGGGCGATACGCCGGAAATGCGGCTTGCTTGACCGATTGATCGCGGCTTTAACTCGGATAATTTTTCCCGTGCCTCGACGCGCAGATTTTTCATCGCAGTGTAGTCAATGTCCGCAGGCAAAAGTTTATCTTCAAGCGTCTCAAACTTTTTCGCAAGCTCCAACTGCTTTTTAATGTAGCCTTCGTAGAAAAAAGAAATTTCAACCTGCGCGGCGGCATTGGCGGAAATTTTCGGTACGTCAAAAATTTTTTCAAGCTTGGCGTAAGTGACATTGGGACGGCGTAAAAGTTCGGCAAGCGGCATCGTGTTATGAATTGCGTCAATACCGGCGTCGGCAAGTTTTTGATTAATGTCGGCAGTCGGCGTAATTTTATTGTCGGATAAAAATTTTGACGCGGTTTTAATTTCTGCAAGTTTGCTTTCAAATTTATTTTTGCGTTCGGCAGAGGCAAGACCGATTTTAATTGCGTAGGGTGTAAGGCGCAGGTCGGCGTTGTCTTGTCGAAGTAGCAGGCGGTATTCTGCGCGTGAAGTCATCATGCGGTAGGGTTCATTGGTGCCTTTGGTAACAAGGTCGTCAATCAGCACGCCGATATAACTTTCGGAGCGTTTCAAAATCAGCGGCTTAAAATTTTTCACCAACGCGGCTGAATTGATACCGGCAATTAAACCCTGCGCCGCCGCCTCTTCGTAGCCGGAAGTGCCGTTGGATTGACCTGCGGAAAAAAATCCCGCGATATTTTTAAATTCCAGCGTCGGCTTAAGTTGCAAAGGATCAATGCAGTCATATTCAATTGCGTAGCCGTGCCGCATAATTTTAGCGCGTTCAAGTCCCGGTATCGTATGCAAAAATTCAATTTGCACGTCGGCAGGCATTGAAGTGGACATACCCTGCACGTAATATTCCTGCGTGTTTAAACCTTCCGGCTCAAGAAAAAGTTGGTGACGGTCTTTGTCGGGAAAGCGAATGATTTTTGATTCAATTGACGGACAGTAGCGCGGTCCAATGCCTTCAATGACGCCGTTCGCCATAGGTGCGCGGTGAAGGTTGCGGCGTAAAATTTCGTGCGTGCGTTCATTCGTGTAAGTCAAGTAGCAGGCAACGCGGTTGACAGGAGGAGCGTCCGTCATAAATGAAAAATTCTGCGCAGGTTCGTCGCCGCGTTGAATTTCTGTTTTATCAAAGTCAATCGTTCGCGCGTCGACTCGTGCAGGCGTACCGGTTTTAAATCGCATAAGCTTAACGCCTAAACTTTTCAGCGAATCGGCAAGGTTAATCGCGGCACGTTGACCGTTGGGACCGCCGTCAAAAATACTTTCGCCGATAATGATTCTGCCGCGCAGGTACGTACCCGACGCCAAAATTACCGCGTCCGCCAAAAATGTTTCGCCGGTTTCACAAACTACGCCGGTAACTTTTT
>JAFTEG010000114.1 GCA_017453765.1 Selenomonadaceae bacterium | reverse complement strand
TAGAAATCTTAGGCGTGAAAGTCGACGCCGTAACCATGACGCAAGCCGTTGAAAGTGTCGAAAGATTAATCGCGGCGAAAAAAAATTCTCTAATCGCAACGGCAAACGCGGAAATGCTTTTACGTGCTACGCATGATGAGGAGCTTAAAACCATATTAAACGCGGCGGAATTGGTCGTGCCGGACGGCGCGGGAACTGTTTGGGCGGCTCATCATTTGGGTCACGATATGCCGGAACGAGTGGCAGGGTTTGACTTGGTGCAGGAGCTTATGAAAATTTCGCCGTCACGCGGCTACAAATTTTTTCTCTTCGGCGCGGCGCCGGGCATTGCCGATAAAGCTAAGGCGAAGGCGGAGGAACTTTATCCCGGCATTAAAATTGTCGGCACGCGCAACGGCTACTTTACGGCTGATGATGAACCTGCAATTATCGCGCAGATTAAAGACGCTAAGCCTGACATATTGCTTGCGGCGCTCGGCGTACCTAAGCAAGAAAAATGGCTTTACGCGCATAAAAATGAATTGGGCGTACCAGTAAGCATTGGCGTCGGCGGGACGTTTGACGTTATGGCGGGAGTGGTGAAACGTGCGCCGGTTTGGATGCAACGCGCAAAGTTGGAATGGCTTTACCGTGCTATGTTACAGCCCAGCCGCGCAGGCAGGTTAATCGCCTTGCCGAAATTCGTTTGGAAAGTGATAAATAGTAAGTAGTAAGTAGTAAGTAGTAAATAGGGAGTAGGGAGTAGAAATTCTCTTCCCTATTCCCTCTTCCCTATCCCCTAACATGGAGCGTGGATAAATTTGAAAATAATTCGTGAAGGATATTATTTCGCGGGAGTGGCGCTGTTTATCGCGCTGTTCGTCGGAATTTTAATCACTCCTTACGCGGCAATTCCCTTTGCAGTCTTGGCGTGTTACTGCCTTTTCTTTTTCAGAAATCCCGAAAGAAAAATTCCCGTCGATGAATCACTGATAGTGTCGCCTGCTGACGGCACCGTTCAAGACGTGGTTCAAATTCATGATGACGAATTTATAAAATCGCCCTGCACCAAAGTTATAATTTTCCTTTCAGTTTTTGACGTGCATGTAAACCGCAGTCCCATTGCCGGTGAAATTAAGTTACAAAAATATATCTGCGGCAGGTTTCGCCCCGCTTACAAAGATTCTGTCGGCTTTGAAAATGAACGGCACTTAATCGGCATTGAAAATGAAAAACTGCGCGTCACCGTAACGCAGATAGCCGGAATTTTGGCGCGGCGCATTGTAAGCTGGGTAACTCTTGATGATACGCTTGAAAAAGGCGAACTGTACGGCTTAATTCGATTCGGCTCCTGCACCGAAATTGTCGTACCTGAAAACGTCGAAGTACTTGTAAAAAAGGGTGAAAAAGTACGCGGCGGCGAAACGATTATCGGCAAGATTAAAAGTTAATTCTGCGTCAAGGAGGTACGTCGGTGAAAAAGAAAAAAAGAAAAAAACTTCGCGATAAGTTCACGGACGCACTTGGCGAAGAAATGACGGCTCGAAATTTAAACGAAAAAATTAGGGAACAGGGAACAGGGAAGAGGGAACAGAGTTTAGAATTTGACGCAACAAAAAAACCGCCTGCAGTCACGGCGGAGGTTGCTGAAAATATTGCGTCTGATACTTCGGTAGTTCAAACTGCGGAAGTTCAAGTTACGTCTGAAGTTGAGATTAAATCTGCGGCGGAAGTTGAGGTTAAAACTGTTGCAGAGGTTAAAGCTACGACAGAGGTCAAACCTACGGCGGAAGTTAAGGTCAAAACTGCGGTTGAAGTGGTAGAAGTCAAGACCGATACCGAATTTGATAAACGTGTTTTTGCTGAGGCGGATAACACTTTTCATGATGAAAAGCCGCGTAAGCCGCGCAGAAAGTTGACTCCGGACGAAACTGCTAACGCGCGTGCGGCATATCGTGCAAAGATGATTCGTGACACCGTTGCGGATGAGAAGGAAATTTATTTTGAAGACAAAAAAAATATCGACAAGGACGCGGATTTATACCGGAAGTTGACGCGCGTTGAAACGGCAGGCGTGGCACTTTCAGCCGCAATGCTTTTTTACGCCTTCGCGACGCTTGACAAGCCGCTGTTTTTTATGTCGCTGTCATTGCTTTCAAATTTACTGCGTCCGATAATCGGCGGATTCTTCGGCAAGCACAATCGCTCCGTACAAAATGCCTTGCACGGATTCAGCATCGTGCTTTTCTTCGGCGCACTGCTATTTATTTTTGTCTAAATCTTTACCGAATGCAAAATAGTAGCCGATTTTAAAACACTCGGTCAAAAAAATTTTATCGTCCGCGTCGGCAACTGCGTCGAGCGGATAATTTTTATTTAAGGCATTGTAACCTTGTTGACCGTCGAAAAAAAATCTCTGTGTCGTTGCAACGGAATTTTTAGGCGAAATACCTTGACCAATCGGAAAGATTCTTTGCGTCCAACTTTGACTGCCGTCGGCGTCTGTCTTAACTTCAACGGTATATTTGTCCAAAAAATAAGCATTGCCCTTGTAAAAGGCAATGAACACGCGATTTTTGTCGTAAGAGACTCTTTCGGGGGAATTGGGCGGCAATTTTTTATTTTCGGCGGTAAGAGTTTGCAGCCGTGCTATAAAGCGATTAGTTTCTGTCCAATCGCTTACAAACATCGTTCTTCTGTTAGTTTGCACTTCGCCGTTTTTAGCGGTAATTTTTTTATCCGGTTTAATTTTCGGCAGATCGTATGCCGCAACGTTGCCGTAAAGAGTTACGCAAATAAGGAGAGCGCTTGTAATAATTTTGGAAAGCATTAAGCCACTTCCTTTTTAGGTGACGGTTTCAAATTCGTTTACTTTTGGCGTTTCTGCGAATGTTTTTTTTTCAATGGAATTTTCGACGAGCAATTCGGGGTGTTCAAAACGATTTCCCAAAATTTTAAGTTGTCTGTCGCGAATATCGTAAAGGTACAAAGTGACGCCGTTTTTGCCGTATCGAACAACAAAGCAACCGTTATGAAATTCCACAAGCCCTATTTGCCCGTCCTGCAACGCCAAAATGTCGTCCTCGTAAATTTCCTTGCCGTCAATGTCCAGAAGTCCGGTAAACTGTCCTATTGTTTCAGATTCGACGCGATAGCCCTCATAGCCGTTTTCGTAAACGAAAATATGTGCCTGCGGTCCGGGGTCGCCGTACGTACCGCGCTTCAAATAAAAACCGTAGATCCAAACCTTTTTCGTTTCGCCGCCGAAAATCTGAAATGTTTTCAAACCGCGATATTTTATTTCCCGCTCAGCCATAACAACCACCTTCTATCTTTTTGCGGTAGAATTAACTGCAACAATATGATTTAATCAAACGCAACCTTATGCCTCCCTTATCGAATGCCAAAACCCCCTTGTCAAAGTCTCTTACAAAAATAAATTATATATTAATTTTCCGACCATTTTACAACAACTCTTTTACATTTTCAAGCCCTCCGTTTAGTCGAAAAAGTATACCTTCACGCCAAAACTTTTTTCTGCGCCGAAAAAACATTGCACTAAATCCGCTTACGGCGTATAATCTGCGCGAAGATTAAAATTAAATTAACACCGGCATGGAGGTAAATTTTATGATAATTTTGGCGTCGGGCTCGCCGCGTCGTGAAGAATTGCTAAAAAAAATCTGCGCGGAATTTTTAATTGAACCTTGCTCCGCGCAGGAGGTTACAAGTTCAGACATTCCCGCAGATTTAGCCGTCACAAATGCGAAGTTGAAAGCTGAAACCGTCGCAAAAAAATTTCCGCGTGACGTTGTAATCGGCGCTGACACGATTGTAGTTTTGGACGGAAAAATTTTTGGTAAACCTGCGGACGGTTGCGGCGCCTTTGCAATGCTTAAAGAACTTTCCGGCAAGCGGCACGAAGTTATAACAGGTTTAGCACTCGTCACGAACGGCAAAACTTTCACGGCTACTGAAACTACGGAAGTTTTTTTCGGCGAAATGTCCGACGAAGATATTGCAAATTACGTGGCTACCGGTGAACCGCTTGACAAGTCCGGCTCTTACGCGTTGCAAGGCGGTACCGCGCAGTTTATTGAAAAAATTCACGGCGATTGGGCTAACGTCGTAGGCTTGCCGCTTTATCGCCTTCGCCTTCTTGCCAAAACCGCCGGTGTTAGATTTAATTAAGAATTAAGAATTAAGGATGTAGAGGGTAGACTAATCCCTATTCCCTATTCTCTAACAAAGGAGAGATGTATTTTGACGCTTACAAAAGACATGAGCATTATGGAAGTAGTACAAAGTTATCCCGATACCGTACCGGTTTTTCTGTACGCGGGAATGGGATGTTTCGGCTGTATGGCGGCGCAGTTTGAAACGATTGAACAAGGCGCGGCGGCTCACGGCATTGACATTGATTCGCTTATGGACGCTTTAAACGAAATTGTCAATGCGTCCGACAATCCCGAAGAAATTTTAGACGCAAAATAATATTCAGTGAACGTATTTTTATTTCAGTGACGTATTTTTATTTCAGTGACGTATTTTCAGTGAGGTTATTTTCAGTCCGCGTTTAACTGTCTGCATTTTAACTGGAAGGTGGTATTGTCGCGTTGTAACGGTGAGGTTATTTTGAAAGGTCGTGATTAAATGTTCTTTGACGGATTTAAATTTAAGTTGACTAAGTTAAAAGTCGCGATAGTCTTTTTAATCGGCGCACTTTTAATGTCATTGGCACCAACGGTAAACGCCGCCTCTCAACAGTACAAGTTGCAGGAAATGGTTATTCTCAGTCGACACAATATAAGATCTCCGCTTTCCGGCAACGGCTCGGCACTTGCTGAAATAACGCCAAATAAATGGTTTGCATGGACAAGCGGTCCCAGTGAACTTTCTCTGCGCGGCGGCGAACTTGAAACGCTTATGGGACAATATTTCAGGCAGTGGCTTGTTAAAGAAGGATTGATGCCGGAAAATTATATCCCTGCCGAAGGTGAATTTAGATTTTACGCCAACTCCATGCAAAGGACTATTGCAACCGCGCAGTACTTTTCAAGCGGTATGTTGCCGGTCGCCAATGTACGCATTGAACATAAATTTGCACCGAGTAAAATGGATCCCGTCTTCAATCCGCAGTTGACCTTTGTCAGTGACGCTTTCCGCGCAGAAGCTTTAAAACAGATTGGGCAAATGGGCGGCACGCGTGGTCTGCAAGGTATAAACAACACTCTGCAAAGAGAGTACGCACTGCTTGAAAAAGTTCTCAACATGAAAAAATCCGACTACGCCAAGAAAAACGGCGTCGATAAATTTCAAATGAACGACCTTGAAATAATTCTTGAAGTCAACAAGGAACCTGCCATGCGCGGCTCATTGAAATTGGCTAACCAAGCAAGTGACGCTTTTATACTTCAATACTACGAAGAATCCGACCCGGTAAAGGCGGCTTTCGGCAACAAACTCAGCAAAAGTCAATGGAAACAAATTGCGCGCGTTAAAGACGTTTACGGCGATGTCCTTTTCACCGCGCCGATTGTTGCCGTCAACGTGGCACACCCGCTCTTGCAGGTTATGAGTGAGGAACTTGCACTGCCCGACAGAAAATTTACATTCCTCTGCGGTCACGATTCAAATATCGCAAGCGTACTTGCCGCGCTTGAAGTCGAAGATTATTCATTGCCCAATACCATTGAGAAAAAGACGCCGATAGGTTCAAAGCTCGTCATTCAAAAATTTATCGGCAAAGACGGCGTGCAGTACGCTGATTTAAGTTTGGTTTATCAGACGACGGAGCAACTTCGTAACCGCACGATGTTGACTTTGAACACTCCGCCCATGATTTTCCCGTTAAAACTCAAAGGGCTTAATGCCAATGCCGACGGAATGTATTTGTTAAGCGATTTACAAAAACGTTTCAATAAAGCCATTTCGGCTTATGACGCATTGCCGGAAGACAGAGTAAGTCAAGCGGCGTAATAAATAAAGTCAGCTGATAAATAAAGTCAGCTAAAAAAATTAATCTCCCATGCATTTCACGGGAGATTTTTTTGTCGCGTCGACTTTTTGAATTTTTTATTTTGAATTTACCAACAAACCCTAATGAATGAC
>JAFTEG010000113.1 GCA_017453765.1 Selenomonadaceae bacterium | reverse complement strand
ACTATTCACTACTCACTATTCACTACTCACTATTCACTACTCACTCTTCACTAAAATCCATTTTTTCGCCGGGATTGACAGGGGACCAGATATTAAGTTCGTCCGGCGCCTCGTCCATAAAATTGCGTGACGGTATCCACATAGGATAACCAACACGGTGCATTGCCACAAGATTTTTAACGCAGACATTCTTTATAAATTCCGTGACGCCTTTTTCCTGCGCGTCACCAAGTCTGCCGTCAACGGGGAAAAACGCCGTATCGACATTAAGTCCCTGCATTTTTTTCAACTGCTTTTTAAAAGTTTTCTCTGCCAACGCAATTTGTTCCGGCGTATCGTTTTCCCAATGCCACCAATTAAAATCGCCTGCATGAAAAATTTTCTTGCCCGACGCAGTTTCAACCAAAAACGAAACGCCTACGTCCGTCGAATCGTAAGTTGTAACCTTAATGCCGTCGCCTTCCCATTCGCTGTACTTTTTTATGAAGGTGACAAGGTCTGAAGGAAACATTTTAATTCGCTTTGTGTGCTTTATATCGTTGCTGAAAATGTAACGCGAAGTCTGCGGCGCGTAAGCACGAATATGCGTGCCGAAATGGTCAAAGTGCGCGTGACTTACAAAAATGTATAAATGCTCAAAATTTCCCTTATTGACGGCGCGGTCAACAACTCTTTCGGGGTCTTCGTAGTCGTCAAATACCATTAAAATATTTTCGTCTTTAATCATAAATCCGCTGTTAAGCAGATATACAATCTCCATTTTTTTTATTGCCTCCTTGTTTTTAGGGAATAGGGATGAGTTAAGAGTTAAGAGTAAGGAGTGAAGAGTAAGGAGTGAAGAGTAAAACCACTTTTAACTCTTAACTCCTAACTTCTAACTCCTCACTAATTTTCGTGCATCGCCTTTTTAATTCTTTCTTCCACTTCCGGCGAAATTTTTTCATCGTCCGGAATTTTCAGTGTCATTGCACGCCGAGTAAAGCCGCGTCCCATAACTTCGCTTGTCGACATAATTATCATAAAGGCATTTATGTCAAGCGTATTGACAATAATTTTAAGTTTGCCCAACTGCGTCAATGAAACTATAACCATAGCAATTTCACGCGAATCACCGCTGAAAGCGCCTTCACCGTGCAAAAACGTGACGCCGCGTCCGATATCATTCATTATCGCGTTGGCAATTTCGCGGGACTTGTCCGAGATTATGAAAACCGCCTTACTGCGATTCAAGCCGGCAATAACTTTGTCCGTGACGTGCGAATTGACGTACATGCAAATAAGAGTGTACATTGCCGGTACGACGCCGAACAAAATTGCCGCAATGGTGACAATCAGACAGTTAAAAGCAAAAATCGCCGCGCCCATATTCATTGAATAAAGTTTTCGCACAATCGCGCCTACAATGTCAAAGCCGCCCGTGCTGCCGTTCATGCGAAAGACAATGCCGTAGCCTAAGCCGTTGAATACGCCGCCGAAAATCGACGCAAGCATCACGTCATTAACCGGCGCGTAGGCATTTAGAAATCTCGTTGCGTCAATGCAGAATGAAAAAATTCCCGTGCCGATAATCACGTCGACAGTGTAACTCTTGCCCAAAATTTTGTATGACGCGATTAAAAGCGGTATGTTGTAGAGAAATGTCTGTATGCCTATCGGCAGTTCAAACAGGTAGTAAAGTATCATTGAAATGCCTGCAACGCCGCCGGTTAAAAGGTGGCTCGGTACGACGAACAAATTTATTGAACAGGCGGCGATTAAACAGCCGATAAACATTCCGACGTAGCGCAACGGTTTCCGCTTGTAAATCGCGGCGGTAATTCTCATCAGCATTCCCCCAATACAACGGCAGATATTATATCACAAAAATTTTTTTTTAGCGCAATAAAAAATATTTTCGTCACGGCATAAAAAAAGACTCCTCGCAGAGCCTAATATAGGGAAGAGGGATTAGGGAAGAGGGAAGAGAAAGTCTAATCCTTAATTCTTAATTAATATATGATCGGGTTTAAGTTTTCGTCGCGCATTAACTTTGAAAGTTTTTGAACGCCGTCCATAAGTTCAAAATAATTTTCAGGGGTCAAAGACTGCGAACCGTCCGACAGCGCCTTTGCAGGATTCGGGTGAACTTCCATCATCAAGCCATCCGCTCCCGCCGCAATAGCCGCAAACGCCATCGGTTTAATCATACGCCATTTTCCCGTGCCGTGACTGGGGTCAACCACTATCGGCAGGTGTGACAAATGCTTAACCGCCGCAACCGCGCTTAAATCCAGCGTGTTTCTCGTGTAAACTTCAAAAGTCCTAATGCCGCGTTCACACAAAATCACGTCCGGCGTACCGGCGTTGATAATGTATTCAGCCGCGTTTAACCATTCGTCAATCGTCGCCGAAAGTCCGCGCTTAAGCATTACCGGCTTGCCGCACTTTCCTACTTCTTTCAGCAGACCGAAATTTTGCATATTCCTTGCACCGATCTGCATAATGTCCGCGTACTCGGCAACAGGCGCAATGCCTTCAACCGTCGTGACTTCCGTGACAACATTTAATCCCGTCTTCTCCCGCGCCTCTGCAAGATATTTTAAGCCTTCGACTTCAAGTCCTTGAAAAGAGTACGGCGAAGTACGCGGTTTGTACGCGCCGCCGCGCAGAAATTTTGCGCCGCCTTTTTTTACAATTTCCGCCGTCTCCAAAATTTGTTCGCGTGATTCAACCGCGCAGGGTCCCGCCATTACAACAGGTTCCGCGCCGCCGATTTTCACGCCGTCAATGTCGATAACCGTTGACTGCGGGTGAAATTCGCGGCTTGCCAATTTGTAGCTTTTTGAAATTGAAACGATATTTTCAACGCCGTCCATTGCGCCGATTGCTACCGACGCCAACTTTGTCTTGTCACCGATTACGCCGACGATTTTTTGTTGAGCGCCTTCCATAATTTTTGCTTCAAGTCCGGCGTCTTCTATGCTTTTCACGACTTCAAAAACATTTTCAAAAGTCGCCTCCGGACGCATTATTATTACCAAATTAAAAACTCCTTTTTAATTTTAATTTATAACTTTTAAAATGTTTAACTTGCAACATTTTTAATTTATAACTTTAAAAATTTTTAGCTTGCAACTTTTTCAACAGCTGATAACCGGAAAAGTTCCCAAATCTTTCAGCCAAATGCTTTTATGCTTAACGCCGCCAAGTGCGTCATTCAAAGTGCGGCGGTCGACATTGTTTTCAAGGTCAAAGAAAAAAATGTATTCGCCCAACTCCGTACGCGCGGGACGTGACTCAATGCGCGTCATATTTACGTGGCGGAAGGCAAACTCTTTCAGCACTTCGCATAGTGAACCTGCGCGACTGCCGTCAATTTGACAGATGATTAAAACCTTATCGCCCTGCGTCACGTAAAATTTTTTGGTACGGCGTCTGACTTCAAAAAATCTTGTACGATTGGCGGCGTTGTCTTGAATTTCCGACGCAAGCTTTACAAGGTGGTTAAGCTCCCCTGCACGCTCGGAACAAATTGCCGCGTAGCCGTCGCTTAATTCAGATGCTGATACAATTTCTGCGGCGCGGGAAGTGCTGGTAGTTTCGGCAAGTTCAACCTGCGAAAAAGTTTCTTGTAAAAATTTTCGGCACTGTGAAAGCGGCTGGGCGTGCGAAAAAATTTTTTTCACGTCCGAAATTTTCACGCCGTCTTTCGCCATTAGGTGATTGTGTACCGTCCAAATAAATTCCCGCTCTATGACAAGTGATTCACTTCGCGCCAAAGTGTCAAGCGTGATATTTATGGAGCCTTCAAGCGAATTTTCTACCGGTACGAATCCCGCGTCGAGTCCGCCGTTTTCAACCGCTTTCAAAATTTCAAAAATTCCCCCGCATATTACCAATTCACGGTCATATGATAAAATCTGATTTAGGCGAATCGCCGCCGCTTCTGAATGAGTGCCGCGCGGTCCCAATATGCCGACTCGTTCCAACTTAATCAACCGACTCTTTCCATAGCTTGTAACTTAATATAGCTTGCAAGTTAATCAATCCTAGCGTCGAAAATTCCGGCAAACTGCACCGCCGTAAAAATTTTTTCGTCGCTGACTTCGTGATTTCTGTCCATATAAATTTCGGTGAACTTTTTATCAGCGCGATAGGTCACGCCTAAAATGCCGTCGATATTTTTCAACGTCTCGACAATTTTTTCAATCGTCGCAATGTCCGCGTCAACGTGTAAAACTTTGTAGTCAAGGCGTTCAATTTTAAAAATAACGGGGCGCGTGCCGTCATTGCAACACGCTATCATCATGTGTTCATCGTTCGTCCAATGCCGCATAATCGAGCCGCCTTGCAACGCCGTATAAACGTACCTGCTGAAACAATCCCACGCCTCTGCACAATGTGCGCCTTTACCCTGCGTCCAAAAAGTGTCTTCGTCGCCGTAGCGTTCAAAAATATATTCTGCTCCGACTTGGTAAAAAGGACACGCACCGGATTTCGGATCTGCCAAATATTTTTCTTGCAATTCTGCGAAAACTTTTTTGTCGATAACCGTAACTTTACATTTGTACTGCAATTTTTTCACTCTCCTAAAAATATTCCGCAGTCTAACATAAAATTTAAAAACTTACAAGCTTTGTTATACTTCGCAGAAAAATCATGGCGCAATATCTTAAACCGTCGGACGTTTATTAAAATTAGATGAAAATTTCGGTTTAATTGCATTTATAGAAAATTTGTGTATAATGAAAAAAAAGAAAGGAGTTGTTTCCGGTGATAGGCGATATATTACGCAAAGAACGCGAAAAGCAGAGAATGACAATCGAAGACATTGAAAACGGCACGAGTATCCGCGCCTCCTACATAGAAGCAATAGAGAAAGGCGAATACGATAAAATGCCGGGCAGAGTTTACGCCAAAGGTTTTATTAAAAATTACGCCAACTTTTTGAAATTGAACGGTGATGAAATTGTAAAGCAGTTTGTTGCTGAAGTTTCTCCCGCAGTTGAACCCGTTGAAATTGAAGTTGATAAAGAGGACGGCAAGAAAACCGCCTTCAGTGTCAGCGGAAAAAGAATCGGCATAAGTGACGAAGGTTTTTCAATCGGCAATTACCTTTCGGCGAACGCCATACTTGCCGCGATTATTGCCGTTGTGGTAGTTGTCGGCGGAATTTTTTACTACACGAAAGATTCAGGTACAGAAATTGCAAAGACGGATGTTAAAACGCAGGAGACTAAGCCTGCCGCTCAAACTCAAACGCCTGCCGCACCTGCGCAACCTGCCGCCGCGCCTAATAATCAAGTTTCTGCCGCACCTGCGCCGCAAGTTGACGGCGTGAACGTGCAAGCTACTTTTTCGGACGATTGCTGGATGTTGGTAACGGTTGACGGCGCTGTTGTTTATGAAGGCGTCATTAACGCGGGTCAAGTTATGGATTGGAAAGGCAATGACAACGTGAACTTTCGCATTGGCAATGCCGGTGCCGTTGATTTTGTTATGAACGGTCAAAATTTCGGCAAGCTCGGTGAAGAAGGCGACGTAGTAGACAAGACGTTTAGTAAGTAGTTAGGAGTGAGGAGTTAGGAGTTAAGAGGGATGAGTACTCTTCACTCCTAACTCTTCACTCTTCACCAAAAAGCGCCGAGAAGCCCCCGCCGCTATCGCGTGGGGAGGAAAGGCGCCAAATCCTCTCTTGATTTTTTATAAATCGAACGTTATAATTAAAATATCGGGCAAACGGTTGTAGCGTAAGCTTTAAGGCACCCGACTTTGTCGAAAGACATCAATGCTGCAAGAAATTGCAGGGCTGCAGTCAACCAGCCGAACGCGGT
>JAFTEG010000012.1 GCA_017453765.1 Selenomonadaceae bacterium | reverse complement strand
TTCGTAAATCTCATTGAAAATTCCGATTCGGCTTTTATCAGTCAACAACATCAAGAAGTTCATCACCATTTCGGAAACTTCGCCCTGCAATGCCTTAGCAAGCAAATCTTTCTTGGCTTTATGCGGCACCAAAGGATTTTTAAAAAAGCTTACGGCTTCGGGGACGGTGAAAACATCTTCGCGCACCAAGTTTAAATCTCTGTCGTATTCGTCAAGCTTTTTTTCGTCACGCGCAATTTCAAAAATCGCCCGCGCATACTTCGTGGCAAGCTGAATATTAAGCACTCAACTCACCCCTTACTTAACGTCACTGAACATTTTTGAATTTAAGCCGGAAATAAAATCGTTTACGAGCTTGTCATTTTCCTTCGCCGAAAGATTTTTCGCGACGATTTTTTCAGCCGCCTGCAAACTCAACGTGACAATTTCGGATTTCATTTCTTCAAAGGCGCGGTTACGTTCATTTTGAATTTCAGCCTGCGCGTTTTGTTTCATACGTTCAATTTCGCGTTTCGTTTCGGCAACAAGTGCGTCACGTTCCTGCCGTGCCGTAATTTCAGCGCGGTCAACAATTTCCTGCGCCTTGCGATTAGCCTCAGCGAGTTGGTTTTTGTACTGCGCCAAAGTCTGTTCGGCGGCTTTTCTGTCAGCGGCGGCTTGGTCAAGTGAATTTTGAATTTTGTCCGAGCGCTGCTTTAACATTTTCGCAACGGGTTCATATGCCAATGCGCGAAGGATCGCTACAAGGATTAGAAAGTTGACAACCTGCGCGAGTATCGTTGCGTTTATTTCTATCAAGTAAAATCACCTCTCTCAAGGCGTTAATAATTACGCATTAAGCCTTACGCATTACGCATTAACCAATGAGCGGGTTTGCGTAAAGCATAATCAGCGCAACAACGGCGGCGATAATTGCCATAGCTTCGATTAAGCCGACGGAAATAAGCGTGTTGGTGAAAAGAGTATTTTTAGCTTCGGGCTGACGCGTAATGCCGTCAATGAATTTGCTTGTTACGAGACCGTCACCGACGCCGGCGCCGATTGCCGCCAGTCCCATTGTGATACCTGCACCGATAAGTGCCGCCGCTACCATAATTGCATGTTCCATTTAAATTTTACCTCCATTTTAGCTGTTAGGGGCTAGGGGTTAGGGGTTAGTGATTAAAAATCTCTTCCCTCTTCCCTTTTCCCTAATCACTCAAAATACTGCTTACAAGTTCAATCGTGTCCGCCACAAATTCTCCCAAATCAATGCCGCTGTCATTATTTGTAGCGCCGCTTAATGAATCCTGCGAACTTTCGGCAGACTCAATCGAAATTTGTTCTTCATCGTTAGGCGGGGAAATTTTCATTGTAACCGCCTCCAAATTTAATTTAAACTTTTGTAAAAATTTAATCTAAGCTTTTGTAAAAATCATCGTCGAACGTACCGAAAAATTTTTTCCCGTACGTCAAGTAGTACGCCATTTCGGCAATTCTCGCGTCGTAGGTGAAATTGTCGTCTTCGGGATTGGTAATTGTCGGATCGACTTTAACCCACCTGTCAAGACATTTTTCCTTTTCGGCTTCGGGTACAAAACGCATTACAACATTTTTGCCATAGACGTACGAGTAGGTGTGGTTGAAACGATTGGTAATTTTTGTCTTGCCCATATTGGCATCGGGTACTTGCACTTCGTCTATAGAAATTATGCAACCGCCGTCATCTTCTTGAATGACTTTTACAGATTTTC
>JAFTEG010000112.1 GCA_017453765.1 Selenomonadaceae bacterium | reverse complement strand
AACGTCAAAGAAAGGTTTGCCGGGACCTTTAACCCATTTGCCGTTAATCGCATTTTCCGCGTCGCCGTCAACCGACCAATACGCCTCAAAACCTCTGAAATGATCAATGCGCGCAATGTCAACCAGCTTGTAAATTTGTTTAAAGCGAAGTTTCCACCAGCCGTAGTTGTCCTCTTCCATAGCGTCCCAATCGTACAAGGGATTTCCCCAAAGTTGACCGGTAGGCGAAAAATAATCCGGCGGCACTCCCGCAACTTGCTTAGCCCTGCCGTCCTCGTCGAGTTGGAAGAATTTTTGATTAGCCCAAACGTCCGCGCTGTCGCCTGCAACAAAAATAGGCACGTCGCCGAAAATTTGAATGCCGCGTTCATTGGCGTAGGCGTGAAGTTTTTGCCACTGCTCATTGAAAATGTACTGTTCAAATTCCGTGTACAAAATTTCATCTTGCAACGTCGCGGCAACTTTTTTCAGCGCATCGGCGTCACGATTTTTAATATCTTCGTCCCACTGCGTCCACTCAAGGTCTTCATACTTAATCTTAAGCGCGGTGAATAAGGCATAATCCTCAAGCCAAAATGAATTTTCTGCGCGGAACTTTTCAAAGTCAGCCTTTAAACCTTCGTCACCTGCAAGACGCGCTTTAAAGTTTTTAAATGCCTTTTTCAACGCGGCAGATTTAAACAGACCGACGCGCTCAAATTCTACGCTTGAAGTTTTAAACGGCTTTGTAATTTGTACGTCCGATTCGGCTAAAAGATTTTCTTCAATCAGCTTGTCAATGGAAATTAACATGGGATTTCCTGCGAAGGCGGACGGCGATTGATACGGTGAGTATCCAAACCCGACGGGATTAAGCGGTAAAATCTGCCAGATAGTTTGTCCCGCCGCTTTAAGGTAGTCGACGAACTCAAACGCCTCGTGACCTAAGTCGCCGATACCGTACTTTGAAGGCAAGCTAGTGGGGTGCAGTAAAATTCCCGCGCGTCTGTCGTAGTGTTGCTGTTGCGGCACGTGGTGAAGTAAAACGCCTTCCAAAGGCTTAAGCTCAAAGTTTACGCGCTTGCGCTTGACCGGAAATTTTCTCGTCTCATCAAAGGCATCAACAAATACGCCGTTGGCAAAGTCGCTTACATCGAATGAAACCCACCTTGATTCGTAGCGCGAACGGTTAAACGCTACAAGATAGGCATCATTTTTAGCCTCTTGACCGAATACGTCATGACCGTTGCGAATTACGCGGGCGTAGGCAAAAATGTCGTCGTACGAAGGCAACGGCAAAAATTCGCCCGTCTGCAAAACCAAATTGTCATTGCGTGCGGCGATATATTTTTTGTACGTCTCGCGCAGTTCGTTATCGCCGTTCTCCCAATCGTACGGACGGCGGTTCGACGGGTCTTTAAAGCCTTGCAAGCCAATTTCATCGCCGTAATAGACGCAGGGGACGCCGGGATAAGTCATCTGCCATAACGCCGCCATTTTCAGCCGCGCCTTGCCGAGTTTTTCACCTTCAGCGTCAAGTTTGAATTTAATCTGATCCCGTTCCGACATATCGCCGTTGAAAGGCGCCTCGCCGAAAACTGTGACCGGTCTCAAAATGTCATGGCTGGCAATTAAATTCATCGTCGCGTAGAAATTTTCCTTAGGATAATTTTCACGCAGACTTTCAAGCCGCCGCATGCACGTCCTGCCGTCAGTTTTACCTAAGATAAAATCAAACATATGCTCGCGGAAAGGATAGTTCATCGACGAATCCATTTCGTAGCCGCAGAAATATTGACGCTGTACGCCGTACGCAATTTTATTCGACGCGTCCTCCCAAACTTCGCCGATCATAATGGCATCGGGATTTATTTTTTTCAGCTCGGAATAAAACGCCTGCGCAAATACGGCGGGAAGTTCGTCGATAACGTCAAGGCGCCAACCGGCAATTCCTTCACGCATCCAATGGTGCAGGACGCTGTCACTGTTTCTTATGATAAAGTCTATGTATGACGGCGTATCTTCCTTTACGTTCGGCAGGTTGGCAAAATTCCACCAGCTTTCATAATCATTCGGGAAGTTGCGGAAAATGTACCAGTCATGGTACGGCGAATCTTTAGACTGATAAGCGCCGACAGAATTATAAGTGCCTTTGCGATTGAAATAAATTGAATCACTGCCGGTATGGCTGAAAACGCCGTCAAGGATTATCGCGATACCTTTTTCACGCGCGGTATTTACCAAGTGCCTAAAATCTTCTTCCGTGCCAAGTGTCACGTCAATTTTATGATAGTCGCCCGTGTCGTAGTGGTGATTGCTTTCAGACTCAAAAATAGGATTTAAGTAAATGACGGAAATGCCCAAGTCCTTAAGGTAGTCAAGCTTGCTTTCAATGCCGCGCAGATTTCCGCCGTAGTAGTCGTAAGCCAGCACGTCACGTGTCACGGGGTCGCGGTGATAAAAGGGATCGTCCTTCCAACTGCCGTGATATACCGCGCCGCGTTTTTCGACAATCTCATTACCTGCGCGGAAAAATCTGTCGGGGAAAATTTGATACATTACGGCGTGCTTGAACCAGTCGGGAGTTTTGGCGCCTTTGCGGTACACGGTGATTTGAAATGCGGGCGGCGCGTAGTCGTAGTAAAGTTGACCAATGCCGCCGAGTTGCTCCGCGTTGTTGCCGTAGTAATACGTTCTGTCCGCCGTCACGATTATGAAGTAGTACCATACCAAGCCGCCTTTTTCCGGCAACTTCCATTCCAGCGAATAAAATTTTTCCGGCGCGTCTTCTTTGTCACGCGTCGCAAGGTCTGACCATTTTTCGCCGTCACCCTCTGTCCAAGTATGCAGTAAAACCTGCTTGATTCTTTCGGCAGTCTTTAAGCGAATACCGAGCCTTACGGTACTGCCCGCCTCTGCCGCGCCGACGGTTGAGCGATAATAAATATTTTGTGAATTATGTTCGACGTTACTGTTGTCCATAAAAATTCACCTCTTCTAAAAAATTTGTGATAGTTAATCTGCGAAATTATTTTTATGTTAGATTTTAACATAAAAAATTATTTTTATGTTTATTTTAAAATTTACATTAACATAAAAATTTACATTAACATAAAAATTATATATGAGTATTTTTAAGCGCTGTAATTTAGGTTTGGTTATGGCGGTAGTTGTCGAAAGTTCTAAGCATATTTAAAAGGTAGTCCATATGCACAAATTCCCGCCAATCAGACGAATTATAATTTCTGTAAGTGTCAGTCAACTTCGGAATGAGTTTAAAGCACGCCGCGCGAAGTTCATTTACTGCAGGATACGGCACCGCCAAAATTTTCGGCAACTCCCTTACAAAAAGCTGTACTTCATGCGCCGTTACGCCGACCGCCAAACTTTTGCACAAGGCATTCAGTGAAAATTCCTCAAGCAAACTGCCTAATTCCTCGTCTACAAAATTATCCTTCAAAAATGAACTCACTGAAAAGCACGTCAAAAATATTTCCGTCCTGCCTTTGAAAAAATCCTGCGGCGCTATGGAAAAAAATTTTACCAGCATTGCAAAGTATTCAAAGCGATTTTTCGGATTGTCAAAAAATCTCTTCACGTCCTCCGCCGTAAAGCCCGGCAGTAAATTTGACGTCACCGCTTGTAAAAGTCTGTCGCAGTTCGGACAGTTTATCTCGGCAAAAGTTTTAATCACGCCGCCTGCAGGTAGAAAGATATCGCCTGCAGGTAGAAATTTTTTAATACGCGCGTCACGATATTTTATAACGGCGTCATTAACAACGTCATTTTCCTTGTCGTGCGAAAACATTTTTTCCGTGTAAACGTTGTACTTCGCGTCCGCAGTGCCGCGCCGATATTTTTTTTCAAACTCCTCACGTGACTTTGTGCAGTAATGATTGACAACAATTTTATCGGCAGTCGGCGGTCTGTTAAAAGCGTCATCCACTTCGCCGCCGCGTTCGTTCACTGCAAAGTAAGGCTGAAAATATCTTGCAAAATGCGGATTCCAAAAAAAATCAATTCTGCGCGGATTGACAATGCTTTTAACGTGCGGGTTGACAGTCTTTGAACAGCGCGTAAACCTTTCAAGCACGCCGGTAGTATAATCTGCCGTGTCGTGATAGCTTGAACCGTAAACGTGCCAATTTGCACAAAGAGCCGCCGCGTTTGAATTACCGGCTAAAACTTCGTCCACTACGTCCAAAATGCTTTTATCGTCCTTCGGCAAAATAAATTCGTCGCCGTCTATAAATGCTATGTACCGGCAAAAAAATTTATAATCTCTAACCGCCGCGTTGTAGGCTTCGTACTGCCGCGCCTTGCCGGGATAATCTATGTACGTCACCAGCCCCGCGTCAACGTACGGCTGAATAACTTCGCTTTGATTGTCGGGACTGCCGTT
>JAFTEG010000111.1 GCA_017453765.1 Selenomonadaceae bacterium | reverse complement strand
GCCGCCAAGGGGGCCGGGAGGATCATAACCTCTGCCATAGCCGCCAGTAACCTCTTCCATATTCTCTTTTGAGATTTCAACTTTTTTGTTATCCGTCATTTTTCATTGCGCCTTTAATTTTTATCTTTCAAATTTACATACTAACTTTTTGAAAAGCCGTTACAAATTTTTTAGCGAATTACATTTGATTTATGCCGCTGTTAGTATTCGTGTTCTGTCCCTGCTGAACAAACATTTGCTTGCCGCCGTTATTGACGTTATTGTATTTGGGAACGCTGTTGCCGCTTACATTGACGTCTTGGGCAACTTCTTTTTGGGAACTTGCAACCGGCGTTGTATTTTTAGCGCCACCGCCCGAATCTTTCTTACTGTCTAATCCATTCCAATCCCAAGGGCCGTTTTCGCTTTCTTCAATAAAATCTGCCATATCATTGACATCGTGGGCGCCGCCGGATACATCCTGCAATTTTTCTTCGGCGAGTTCAAATTTCTTTTTTTCGGACATTTTAATTTTCTCTCCAAATTTTCGCTTTTACATAGAATTATTACCACTATTGTTGATATTACCGGAGCCTTGCTGAACTATCATTTGCTTACCGCCGCTGTTGACGTTGTTATAAGTGCCGGGAGCCAAACCGTTTTCAGCGCTTGCCGCACCTTTGGAATTTGCGTTGCTGTCTTTCGCCGTGCCGTCCGACACGTTAAGCAGTTTCTCGGTATGATTATAAGTTTGATAACCTGCAATAGCTGCGGCCACAACAGCTGCGGATACGGCGATAGTCTTTTTAACGGTTTTATTGCCGCCGGCTACTTCGTCGAGGTTATCTTCCGTGAGTTCAACTTTTTTTTCTTCCGCCATTTTAATTTCTCCTTTTTAAAATTTATTCTGCGTGAATCCGAATTATATTTCAACTCCTTCGGTTTTGTTCTGATTCTCTTTACCCTGCTGGCTGTTGATCTGCTTGCCGCCGCGATTGTCATTGTTGAAGACGTCGCCGCCGGTTTGAGGGGTGGTCTTTTGAGTGGTTTTCTTGTCGTCTTTCTTGGTAACTTTGGTATCTTTCTTTTCAGTTTTACCTGCGCCGCCCGCTACGCCGCCGAGATTTTCTTCCGTGAGTTCAACTTTTTTAGCATCCGCCATTTTAATTTCTCCTTTAAACTCTTAACTCCTAACTCTTAACTCCTAACTCTTAACTCTTAACTAACTTATATCAAGTTGAGTTCTGCGATTGAATTGCCTTTACTGCTGTTTTTATTTTCATTACCTTGCTGATTATTGTTTTGCTTGCCGCCTTGATTGTTGTTCGTGTAGGTGTTTCCGCCGCCTGAACCGTCGCTTGAGCCGTCTTTTTTGCCGTCGCCCTTGCATGCGTCGTAAACTGCTTTGGCAAGTTTAACGTACTGATAAATTTTGTAGACTTTGATAAGGAATGCTATTACCGGAGCTACGCCGCCGGTTACACCTTCCATACTTTTTTCGTCGAGTTCCTGTTTCGCAGGGGGTGTCGCAACTTCGTCTGAAAAGTATCCTTTAGCTTTTGCCGTTTCCGCAATTTTCACTACCGCCTCTTCTTCATTAAGTCCCGCCGTAACTTCTTCAAATTGTTTCGCAAGTTCAGCATTGCTTTTCAATTCCGCAAAAAACTTTTCAAATTTTTCATCTTCGGTTGCGCTTAGGATTTCTTTTGACATTTTTTATTTCTCCTTTAAATTTTCTTGACCGATTAAAATTTTTTACTGAATTGAGTTATTTTGACTGCTGTTGTCATTTTTGTTGCCTTGCTGATTGCTGTTTTGCTTACCGCCTTGATTGTTGTTCGTGAAGTTGTTGCCGGGATTGCTTGTAGGCGTTGAAGTCGGTGTGCCTGTTGTATTAGTGGGAGCTTTACTGCCGCCGCTTAAGCTGTCTTTCTTGTCGCCGCCGCCTGAACTTCCGTTGTCATTCCGTTTCGTTTCAAGTTTCTCTTTTACTTTTTTTTATATTTCATAAGCTATTCTAAAAACTCCGCCTCCTGATACATGATTAATATTCTCTGCACTTAATTCTACTCGACTTGCTGTTGACATTTTTCATTTCTCCTTTGTTTTATCTTTCATATTAATTTACGGCGCGGCAGTGAAGGCATTACAAAAATTCGTAAAAAAAATAGGCGCCGTTACGCCCAATGAAATATATTTTGAAAAGTTTGTCGCCACTAGGCGGTGTTGAAAAACTCAAAAACGTTGCAAATTACGCAAAGGTTGCAATTATGGCGGGGCGCACAAGGACGTGCGCCCGTCCGCGCAAGTCGCCGGACGCGACTTCTGCGGACATGTTTCTTTTTGTTACTTTTTCTTTGCGCCAAAGAAAAAGTAAATCCTAAAAAATTCTAAAAATATATTGCAATTTGAATTAATCAACACTTCATAAAAGTTTTGTCGACGTTCAAATTTTATTCTGAAGTTTTTGCCGCAGTGTTCCCATAGCACGGAAAAGGATAATTCCGACGTTGCCGGCACTAATGCCAAGCGTTTCGCCGATTTCTTTGTTAGTCATATTCGCCCAAAATTTCAACTCGATAATACGCTGTTCACGCTCTGAAAGTTTTGAAACCGCCTTCATCAAAATTTGTTTGTTTTCGCTTAAAATAACTTGCTGTTCCGGCTGTTCCTTCTCATCTACCGGCGGCGAAAAAGTGTCGTCCCATTCAACATCTTCACGCTTACTGCTACTGCGGAAAAAATCTATACAAGTTCTCTCGGTAATGCGGCTGATCCACGTTGCAAAAGAGGCACGGGTTTTGTCAAAGCGCGAAAGATTTTGCGTCACCTTCAAAAAAATTTCGCTAGTGATATCGTCGGCAGTCGTCGCATTTTTTACGCGAACATAAACCAAGTTGTATACAACGCGAAAATATTTTTCGTACAACTCACGGAAAGCATCTTCGTCATAAACCGCACGCTCCGCCACGTCACTGTAGTAATTATTATCCTTTTCCAAAACCAAACACCTCACAATTTAAACTGTCTGCCGCTTTACCAAAGTCGAAAACAAACCGCCGGCTTTAACCAGTTCATCAAACGTCCCGCTCTCGGCAATTTTGCCGCCGTCCATTACAATGATCCTGTCGCATTTTCTGATTGTCGAAAGTCTGTGCGCAATGACAATTCTTGTAACGTGCAACTTCTCAATGCTTTTCGTAACGATAGCTTGAGATTTATTGTCCAGCGCGGAAGTAGCCTCGTCAAAAATTAAAATCGCAGGTTTCGCCGCAAGTGCACGCGCGATTAAAATGCGTTGACGCTGACCGCCGGAAATGTTGCTTGAACCTTCGCCGATAACCGTTTGCATACCCATAGGCATTTTGCGAATGTCGTCGGCAATGCCCGCCGCCTCTGCCGCCGCCCAAGCGTCGTCCTGCGTCAAATTCGCCGTACCGATTATGTTTGTAAAAATGTCGCCTTGCATCAGCTGACCGTTCTGCAACACTACGCCCATTTGACTGCGAACGGACGGCAGACTAAGTGACGCAAGGTCTTGACCGTCAAAATATATCGCGCCTTTCTTCGGCTTTTCAAAACCAAGTAGCAGTCTGACTAAAGTAGATTTACCGCAACCGCTCTTTCCGACAATGGCAAGATTTTCACCGGCGGAAACTTCAAAGCTGATATCCTTCAACACGTCCGGCAACTTTTCACCGTACGAAAAAGTTAATTCGCTGATTTTCATCTTGCCGGTTAAAACGTCCGCGTCAATTTTGTCGTCTGTAATTTCCGGCTCTTCGTCAAGAATGGGACGCAAATTCTCAATGTGCGGCTGAACGGTGAAGAATTGACCTACCAGCGGGATTAGTGAATTTAAAGTGGCGTTAAAGCTTGAATACGCCGCGCTGAATGCCAAAAACTGCGCGTAGCCCATACCTTCCGAAATAATTTTGCCGCCTTCGGTAACAGGTTGCGCCTCGTAAATTGCAACGTAGTACAAAAGCATTGTCAAGATAAACGGCTGAATGCTGGAAATAATCAAATTGTAATTTCCCTGCCAACGCAGTTTTAAATTCCATTGCCACGTTTCGCCGAAAACTTTGCTCCACAAATTGTACGCCTGCTCTTCTGCGCCGTGTACGCGGAATTTTGCAAGCCCCGCAAAAATTTGTTGAATCAAACCGGATTCTTTGTTGCCCGCGTTAATCAAGCCGCGCTGAAAGCCTAAGACTCTGCGGTAAATAAACGCCGTAATAAGGCACCATATCAACCAAATAAAAATTGCCGCCGCAGTCAATTTCAGACTGTAGTAGCACATAAGGAACAGACTCCAAAACGAAAAAATCGTGTCGAAGACCGCCGCTATAAAATGTCCGTCGATAAAACTTTTTACCGACTCCATGCCGGTCATGCGGTGAGCAAGTTCGCCGGATTGAAACTTTCTAAAAAATTTTTCCGGCAGTGATAAAAGCCGACTCCACAACGCCGCCTCTACCGCCATATCCAAATGCGTCGCAATTCGTATCAGCGCTACCGAGCGGATTATTGACATTGCCGCCATTGTAAAACTTGTCACCATCATAACCTGCGTGACGGTGACTAAACCTTTTCTGTCGAGTATCGGCAAAATGTCACGGAAAATTGTTTCCGTGATTATCGGCGTGACAAGCGGGACAATGCCTGCAAAAAGGCTGACGATTATAATTGTGCGGTAGTCGTCTTTCCAACTTTGGCGAAACATAAATTTCACCAAGTCCATTACTTTCAACTTCCGCGCAGGAAATCCAGCGTAACAGACAAACGCGGCTTTATCAATCTTCTGCGCGGAGTCTTCGTCAATCGGTATGCCGTCGGGAAAATCTTTCGTGACGATTTTGTATTTATCCGGCGCAGTGGGAATCATCGCGGCAAGAGTTTTATTTTCGCCGTAGTAACCGATTAAAACGCCGCTGTCCTTTTTATACCAGCCCTTTGTCAGCGTGACGAATCGCATTTGCATATTTTGTTTTTGCATCATTCGCCGAATCACGCCTACCGCGTCAAGCTTTTTGGCAATGTCGGGATTTATCGACACGTCGACAAGCGGCATTTTCATGGCGGTGGCAACAATTTTCACAATGAAAGTAGCCTCTTCACTTTTTTGCGAACGCCGATCTTTGTCGTCCTCTTCGTAAAAAATTTTATCTTCGCCCAAAAGCGTGCTGATAGAATCTTCAACCAAACGGCGTTTTTGACGTTTGCGAATGTTAATCCTGTCACCGAGTTGCTTTTCATTAGATTGAAAACGTACGCCGACAAGCATTGAAAAAATTTGTTCGTGATGCGTGAAGGCGTCGAGAATTTTTGTTTTATCGTTGCCGCACTCTGCGAAAACCGTTTTGTCAATCCATAACTTTAAAGCGTCGTCGCCTTTATCGGCAAGCAGTCTGAGCCATTGAAGTGAAATTAAATTTTCAAACCAATTCTCCATAACGCGGCGCATTTCGTCAGCGTCAATCTGCGCGGGAGAAATTTTTTCAAAAACCGAATCTTCGGCGGCG